>DAHVFI010000245.1 GCA_027317045.1 Gammaproteobacteria bacterium | reverse complement strand
GGATTTTTTATGCCGGCTGCTCACGAATAACCGAAATAGTCCACAAATGCCTGCAGTTGCGGCAATACCGGCTGCAGATGGCCCGCATAATTCCGCCAGCGCTGGCGCGCCGATTTATAGATGGGCTGCGTGACCTGATGGTAGCTGGGTGTGTTGATGCGCCGCTGTTGCGCAGTCTTGTGGAATTCCAGCACCGCGGGTTCCCACTCCACACCGAGAAAAGCCAGCAAGCGTCCAGCTTCAGCTGCCGTATCTTCCACCAGATCCTCGTAACGCAGCCGGTGCATGCATCCGGGAAATACTGACAGCGCCTGCCGGCCGACCTCCATGACCGCGGTGTAATAGCGCACCGTGCTCTGCAAAGTGAAAAAATGCCGCATGGCGGCATTCGGTTCGAAACTCTGCATAAAACAGGAAAGCACCACGTCGCGCGGATCACGTACCGCGAAAATGATGCGTGCCGAAGGAAACAAGCGGTGAATCAGCGGCAGCATCATGGTGTTGAGCGGCAGTTTGTCGATGAACAGCTTGTCGCGGGGCCGCTCCGGCATGCATCCAGAAACACGCGCCCAATAACCGTCGCGATACTTTTGCAATACGCCGTCATCGCAATGGGCGAATTCCGTCAAGCGTGAATCGGAAATCGCATGATCGTTAAGGACGTCCCGCAGCGTCTCCCGCTCTTCCAGCACCACGATACGTGGATGGGAGGCCAGTATCTGATCCAGCAGCGTGGTGCCGGAACGCGGAAACCCCACCAGAAATACCGGCGCGATCCCGGTCGTGTCATCGGCCGGCGCACTGCTATCCTTCGCCAGCACCGCGAACAGGCGTTGCATGCGCGCAGCCACAGCTAACCCATACAGGTCGTCATCCGGCGCTTCCCCCAAAAGCGTGTGCAGCACCTCCTTGGCTTGCATGAAAGCATCGAAGGCACGCTCAGCTTGCCCGAGGCGGTCGTAGACCATCCCCAGCCGGCCGAGAGTCAGGGAACGGTTGACCGCGGACAGTGGATGCTCAAGCTGGACTTCCAGCCGCGTCGCCGCTTGCCCAAAGCGTCCCCCGCGGAAGTCCAATTGCGCCTGGGTCAGGTTGCCGACCGCGTCCCGCGGGTCCTCCCGCAGTGCGATTGCCAGCCAGCGTTCGGCCTCCTCAAGCCGGTTGCGGGTTTCGGAGATAGCCGCGAGCCCTGCGGCGGCGCCTGCATGCCGGTTATCCAATGCCAGGGTCTGCCGGTAGGCGGTTTCGGCACCGTCCGCATCCTGCAGCGCCGCACGCGTGACGCCTAAATTGTAATGGGACTCGGCGTTGCCGGGATTGAGTTCCACGGCGCGCTGGAAAGCGTCATGGGCGCCGGGGACGTCGTCGTTTTGCTCACGCACAATGCCCAGGTTGTGCCACAACTGAGCATCACCGGGTTTCAATTCCTGGGCCCGGGTGAGCAGTCGCAGGGCATCCTCCAACAAATTGCCGCTTTTCCAGCGGCACAAACCCAGCAGGTGCAGCGCATCGGGAAATTCCGGCGATAAGCTCAGCGCCTGTTCGCACAGGGCGGCGGCCGCGATGAAATCTTCGCGGCCATAACGCGCCGTTGCCTCCAGCATCAGGCGGTGAATTTCCCTGGCCGCGGTCGCCGTCAGGCGCATATCAATTTGCTGCCGTCGCTAGTCGCAGCATCACCTCGGAGGTGAGTTTCGGCACTTGCGCCAGCGCACCGAGATTCTCCCTGAGCTGTTCCACGCGTGAAGCGCCTAGAATCACGCTACTGACATGCGGGTTCTTCAGGCACCAGGCCAGGGCTAGCTGGGTCGGGCTCATGCCCAATTCGCGGGCAATCACCGTGAGCTGTTCTACCGCAACGACTCGTCGCCGGCCGTCCTCACTCTGCAGGCGTTCCTTGAGCCACTCATAACCCGGCAGGTTCAGGCGCGAATCCTTGGGGATGCCCCGGCTGTATTTGCCGGTGAGCACGCCCGAGGCCAGCGGCGACCAGATGGTGGTGCCCATGCCGTAATCGCGGTACAGGGGCGCATACTCCTGCTCCACCCGTTCGCGTACAAACAGGTTGTACTGCGGCTGTTCCATGGCCGGGGGCGTCAGGTACAACTCGCGCGCAACGCGATGCGCCGCACCGATCTCCTCAGCCGACCACTCGGAGGTGCCCCAATAGAGCACCTTGCCCTGCTGCACCAGGGCGTGCATGGCGCGCACGGTTTCCTCGACAGGCGTTTCCGGATCGGGGCGGTGGCAGAAATACAAATCCAGGTAGTCCACCTGCAGCCGCTGCAGAGCCTGGTGACAGGCTTCCAGGATGTGCTTGTGTGACAGCCCATGCTGCGTGGGTTTGGGATGGGTATGGCTGCCAAAAAACACCTTGCTGGAAACGCAAAAAGAATCACGGGAAAAGCCGAGATTCCTCAGGGCCTTGCCCATAATGAGCTCGGAATCGCCGTTGGCGTAGGTTTCGGCGTTGTCGAAGAAATTCACGCCCGCGTCGTAGGCCGTGCCGATGCATTGTTCCGCCAGCTGGGTGTCGATTTGGTTCTTGAACGTGACCCAAGACCCGAAAGACAAGGCGCTCAGTTTGAGGCCCGATTTGCCCAATCGCCGATATTCCATTGCCGCTCACCTAGCAAATGAAGAGTTCAGTTTAACAATTCGGCGGCCCGCCCGCGCCACCTCCCCGGGAATCTGAAATAATCGGCTGTCCCGCTAAAACCATCGAGTAGAAACACCATGAGCGACGCTCTTGCACGGCTTTATCCATCCCATCTGGAGACCGTCAAAAAACGCTTCGACATGGCGCTGGCGGCCGCCGGCTTCGACGCGGTGGCGGTATTCGCGGGCGCTTTGCACACTTTGTTCCTGGATGACATGGACTACCCCTTCCGGGTGAATCCGCACTTCAAGAACTGGCTGCCCCTCAGCCAGGCACACGATTCCTTCGTGGCTCATGTTGCCGGCCACAAGCCGGTATTGGTGTACTACCAGCCGGAAGATTACTGGTACCTGCCACCGGAACCGCCATCCGGTTATTGGAGCCAACACTTCGACATCCGCATCATCAAGCGGCCGGAGGATGCCCCGGGGGCGTTGCCCATCGCAAGACGCTGCGTATTCCTGGGCGAATGGCAGGAACGTTTCAAGAATTGGGGATTTGCCGATGTAAACCCCGAGGCGCTGCTCAATCCGCTGAATTACACCCGCGCCGTCAAAACCGAATACGAGCTGGAATGCATGCGTCGCGCCAGCAGCCTGAGCGTTCAGGGCCACCGTGCCGCCGAACAGGCCTTTCGGGCCGGCGCCAGCGAATTCGAGATCCATACCGCCTTTTGCGCCGCCAGCGGCCAGACCGACAACCAGCTGCCCTACGGCGCCATCATCGCCCTCAATGAGCACGCGTCAACGCTGCACTACCAGTATTGGAACCGTGACAAACCTGCACGCCGCCATGCATTCCTGATTGATGCCGCGGCGCAAGTGAATGGCTACGCCTCCGACGTGACCCGCACCTATTCCGCGGAACCCGATGAGTTCCAGGCACTTATCGATGCCCTCGACAAGGAACAACAGAGCCTCGCCCGGAAGGTGAAACCTGAATTGGATTTCAAGACGCTGCACATGGATGCGCACCACGCCATCGCGCGGCTGTTGCACAACTTCGATTTCGTCAAGCTGACGCCGGAAGACATCGTCGCGAAACGCATCAGCAGCGTGTTTCTGCCCCACGGTCTCGGTCATCTGCTGGGACTCCAGACCCACGACGTGGGCGGATTCATGGCAAACCCGCGGGGCGATAGCATCCCGAAACCCGATGGCCACCCCTACCTGCGCATCACGCGGGTGCTGAAGGAGAACTTCGTGGTCACCATTGAACCCGGTTTGTATTTCATTCCATCGCTATTGGAAAAACTCCGCCAGGGCGAACATTCCCGACAGGTGAACTGGCCGAAAGTGGATGCCTTCCGCAAATACGGCGGCATCCGCATCGAAGACAACGTGGTGGTCAAGTCCAGCGGTGATCCTGAAAACCTCACCCGTGATGCGTTCAGGCTGACCTGAGGATTTCAACACCTTCAGCTCACGTAGGTGATGGGCACATACCTGCGTGGGCAAGTTCCATCTTGCAGCGAGCGTGTATTGAATTTGAAGGCCTTCGGCCATCGCAGCATTCGGGTCCGATGATGCAATCATCCAGGTGCTTTGAACATGGACTGGTAGGAATCCCTAGCGTTTGCCGGAGGTTCGTCTGGAATAATTCAGGTGATTGGCCTAGCACCTGTGCAATCGGAGTTCAAGTAAAATCCTGTAACAAAAAGTAACACGGGGAATTTAATCGAAGCCCCGGCAGACACCTCAAAAAGTGCCTTATGATTAAATTTATTCTGCCTCCTCGCCCACCCCGGCGGAGGCAGGTGGGATGGTGGAGTTATTCTGAACCTCGTCATTTATCCCCGGTCATACCGACTCACACCAGATCACATCACCCGCCTCCCGGAGAACGAACATGAACAAAACGCTTGCCTGCCTGCCTCTGTTGGCACTGCTATTGGCCGCTCCCGTATTCGCAACACACCAGACCCCGGCCGCCAAACCCGCCGCCAGCGCAACCCCCGCCCCCAAGGAAAGAAAATCCGTCACCCACGGCCGGGTCAGCGTGAACGGCAAGACCATCCGCTACACCGCCACCGCCGGCACCATCCTGCTGCGCAACGCAAAAAACGAGCCGACCGCCAGCATGTTTTACGTGGCCTACACCATGGACGGAGTCCGGGATCCCGCGAGGCGCCCGGTGACATTCATCTATAACGGCGGCCCCGGTTCGTCGAGCGTGTGGCTTCACATGGGCGGCATCGGGCCGGTGCGGGTGGTGACGGAGGACCATACCTCGACGCCGCCGCCGCCTTACGACATCGTGAGCAACCCCAATACCCTGCTCAACGCAACCGACCTGGTGTTCATCGACGCCGTCGGCACCGGCTACAGCCGGCCGGTGGACAAGGGCACCGACAAGATGTTCTGGGGCGTGGATCAGGATGTGAATTCGTTCGGACAGTTCATCCAGCGCTACGTGAGCGACAACAACCGCTGGAATTCTCCCAAGTTCCTGCTGGGTGAGTCCTACGGCACCACCCGCTCGGCGAACCTGGCGGACTGGCTGCAGCAAAACGGCGTCGCGCTTAACGGCGTGATCCTGCTGTCCTCGGTGCTCAACTACGGTGACGGCTGGCCGAGCACGGATCTGAGCGAGATCACCTACCTGCCCTCCTACGCGGCGGTGGCCTGGTATCACCATGCCCTGCCCCAGCAACCGGCACACCTGGCAGCGTTCGTGCAACAGGTGGAGCAGTTCGCCAGCACCGAATACGCGCATGCGCTGTTCGAAGGCACGCGGCTGCCGGCGGCCGAGTATGACCAGGTCGTGCAGAAGCTGCATGAGTACACGGGCCTGAGCGAGCAATACATCCGCCAAGTGAACCTGCGCATCAACATGATGCGCTTCCGGGCGCAGCTGTTGCGTGACCGCGGCCGCACCATCGGCCGGCTGGACGCGCGTTTCGAGGGCTATAACCGGGACAATGCGGAGGAATATCCCGACTACAGCGACATGAGTGCGGCTATCACGCCTGCTTACACCGCCGCCTTCAACTGGTATGCGCAAAACCAACTCAAGTACCTGAGTCAGCGTCCCTACGTCATCCTCAATGACCAGACCATACGTCACTGGGACTGGAAGCATCCGGTGCCCGGCTCGTTCTTTCCGGTGCCGCTTCCGGACGTGGCACCGAACCTGGCGGACGCCATGCGGAAAAACCCGAATCTCATGATATTTTCGGGCAACGGCTATTTCGATCTCGGCACGCCGTTCTACAAGACCGAGTACGATTTTGCCCACATGAAACTGCCGCCCGATCTGCTTAAGAACGTGAGCTTCCACTTCTACCATTCGGGTCACATGCTGTATCTGCATGAGCACACCCTCATGGACCTGCACCGCGACCTGAGCATTTTCTACACCGAGGCCCTCGCCCGGCATTGATTTCTGTGCTAGCGTCCCGACCACCAGCACCCACGGCACGACCGTGGGTGCTTTTTTTACTCCGCCCCCGCCGGGCGGACCGGACCAAACGCCTGTAACCTTCGTTGGAGAGCACCATGAAACGCCCGTTGACACTCCTGCCGGCACTGCTGCTGCTCGCTGTTGTTCTGCCCACGGTTGCTGCAACGGACACTCCCGCTGCCAAACCCGCAGCCGTTGCCGTCGCGCTGCCGGTACCGAAGGAAGAGAAATCCATCACCCGCCACCGGCTGATCATCGACGGCAAGACCATCCGTTACACCGCCACCGCCGGCAACTTGATCGTCAAAAACAACAAGAACGAGGCCATTGGCAGTTTCTTCTATGTGGCCTATACCGAAGACGGCGTGAAGGATTTGTCCCATCGCCCGGTCACCTTCCTGTTCAACGGCGGCCCGGGTTCTTCCAGTATCTGGCTGCACATGGGCAGCTTCGGACCGATGCGTGTCGTGACCAGCGACGCGCAGGCCACGCCGCCGCCGCCTTATGATCTGGTGCCGAACCCATATTCGCTGCTGGATAAAAGCGACCTGGTGTTCATTGACGCCATCGGCACCGGCTTCTCCCGCATCGTCGGCCAAGGCACGCCCAAGGATTTCTACGGCACCAATGCGGATATCGAATCCTTCGGAAAATTCATCGAGCGTTATGTGACGCTCAACAACCGCTGGGATTCGCCGAAATTCCTGCTGGGCGAAAGTTATGGCACCACCCGTGCGGCGGGGCTGGTGGACTGGCTGCAGGCAAAAGGCATGGCCTTCAACGGTGTAATCCTGCAATCCTCCTGGCTTAACGGTTTCGTGGACTTTCCCGGCCCGGCCTTCAGCCTGGATCTGCCCTATGAACTGTATCTGCCGACGATGGCGGCCACTGCCTGGTATCACGACAAACTACCGCAGAAACCCTCGAATCTGCCCGCCTTCCTGCAGCAAGTGCGGCAGTTCGCCCTGGGCGATTACGCCCGCGCGCTGGATCAGGGAGACAAACTCTCGTCTGCCGATACCCAAGCCATTGCGCAAAAACTGCACGATTATTCGGGCCTGCCGGTGCAATACATCCTCGATGCCAAGCTGCGTATCACGCCGGACCGTTTCGAGAAGGAATTGCTTCGCGGCGAGCAGCGCACCACCGGACGTCTGGATGCGCGCTTCCTGGGAATTGACCACGATGCTGCCGGCGAAACGCCTGAATACGACGCCAGCGGCAGTGCCATTGGTCCCGCCTACACAGCCGCATTCCACTGGTACCTCGCCAATGACCTCAAATACAAAACCGATCTCGATTACAAAGTGGAAAACTTCCGCGAAGTGAATCTGCATTGGGACAACGGTCAGCGCATTGACGGTCAGAAATTCCCGCTCATGGACGTGGAGGAAAACCTGCGCCAGGCCATGACCGAGAACCCGCACCTGAAAGTGTTTTCGGCCAACGGCTACTTCGATTTCGCCACGCCGTTCTTCGAGACGGAATACGACCTCGATCACATGGGCCTGGACGCCTCGCTGCAGAAAAACATCCGCTACGGCTATTACCAGTCCGGCCACATGATCTATCTGCATGTACCGGCCTTGGCAAAATACAAAGCCGATCTGGCCAAATTCTACGATAGCGTTAAAAACAATTGAGTCACGGGTTGATAATCACCAGCCATCGGGAGATTCCTATGCAACGCCTGCTCGTCTGTGTGTTTACCTTCAGTATGTTATTTGCCGCCGCCCCGGATTTTGCGACG
>DAHVFI010000226.1 GCA_027317045.1 Gammaproteobacteria bacterium | reverse complement strand
GCGTAATTGTGCGTGATAAAACCGTTGAATGGCCTTTTGGAACCGCCGACGTTCATACCCTGTTTATAGGCATGTTTCCACAAGGCGATTATTTTGCCGTCCTTTAGAGCGGCGATTCCAGCCGAGTCATGCACGCAGTCGCGGGTTTCCTTATCCACGTATACAAACATGACCGTTTGTCCCAATGCCGGCAATACCGGTCCCGCCATTATCTTGCCGACGGCTCCCACCGACAGTACCGCCAGAGGTTGACCCGCGCAATTCGCCGCGAACAGCGCACCCCATTCCGGTGACAGCCACGCCAGCCCAATCCAGTTGATGTGTGGCCGATCGGTTTGGAACACCTCGATGGGGTGATAGATCAGGGAATTCCGCGGACTGTAGCGCAGGCGCTGTTCCGGATGTGTGGTGTTGTACCAGTCAATCAGAGCTTGGGGGGTAGGCGTGTGACAGACTTCCGCAGCCTGCGTACTCCTGCCACAGCACGCGCAAAACAACACTGCCATGAGGCTGATGCCGATGGCCCGCGCTTTATCCGTAACCGCCAAGTGGTCCTCTGTGCCGCGGATCAGGCTGTCAGCCGCCGGTAGGCTTCGCGGTATTTTTCCGCGGTTTTGGCGATGACCTCCGCCGGCAAATGCGGCGCCGGAGGTTTCTTGGGCCAGTCCAGGGTTTCCAGATAATCGCGCACGTATTGCTTGTCGAAGCTGGGCGGGCTGATGCCGGGCCGGTAGCTGTCGGCGGGCCAGAAGCGCGAGGAATCGGGTGTCAAGGCTTCATCAATCAGCATCAGTTGTCCGCCGTTGTCCAGGCCGAATTCAAATTTGGTATCGGCGATGATAATGCCGCGTGTGAGCGCATGCGCGGCAGCATATGTATATAGCTGGATGCTTTTTTTCCGGACCTTTTCCGCCAGCGGTCGTCCCAACAGCCGGGCGGTTTCCTCGAACGAGATATTTTCGTCGTGCTGACCCTTGGGTGCCTTGGTGGCGGGCGTGAAGATCGGTTGCGGCAGCGGGTCTGCGAGTTTGAGCCCCCGCGGCAGCACGATATCGCAGAGCGCCCCGGTTTTCTGGTAATCCTTCCAGCCGGAGCCAATGAGATAACCGCGCACCACCGCTTCGATGGGTAGCGCCTTGAGCTTGCGCACCAGCATGGCCCGATCCTTTAGCAGGGCCTGCTCGGCGGGATCCCTCACCACATCGGCGAGCGCGAGCGCCGTCATCTGGTTCGGAATGATGGCTTGCGTGCGCTCGAACCAGAAGCGCGAGATGCCGGTCAGCACCGCGCCCTTGCCGGGAATCGGGTCCGGCAGCACCACGTCGAAGGCCGACAGCCGGTCGCTGGTGACGATCAGCAGATGTTCCGGTCCGGCAGCGTAGATGTCGCGTACCTTGCCGCGGTGAACCAGCGGCAGGCTCTTGAGATGGGTTTCGAAAACGGCGGCGGGCATGGCCGGTACCCTGGGGGTTCGGTATGGATGCGGTATCTTGCTGAATGCAAGCTACGGCGGCAAGGCTTGACTCCCGGATGTGTAATAAAGGTAAGGTTTGCAGGGTCTTGGGCTATACTATCCGTGCCTGAATCAGCTTCTTCTAACCGAGTCACGACTTTGCGGCGACGACAGAAAAGAAATCTTTCTTTGATGATGGCAGCAACCGTACTGGGGCTGTCACTGTGGATGCCGTATTGCCTCGCCATGCGGGGGATGCCGTCAATGCCGGCTGGCGCTCAATGCACCCAGACCATGTCAGGAATGAATCAGCATTGCGTGCAACTGCAAGCGACCGCAAGCTATCTGAGCGCCAAAGCGGCGAGCGCCAGCATGCCAAACTGGCAGCCGCTCGCGACCGTCATTCCGATCTCCCTCACGCCTGCCTACCGCATGCAGGCGCGCCCGGGCTTTTTTGTAGATTTTTCTCCATCCTCTCTTCTGCCACTTAATCTGCGTTACTGCGTTTTCCTGAAATAGCGATTCCTTGAGCATCTCAGTTTCCTGTCAATCGACAGGAGCGTTGTGCGTGCACGAGGAGTCGTTCCATGTCATTTATATACGGGATTTTACGCGGCGGCATCGTCTGTGCCGCCCTCATGTTATTGCCGGTGGCTGCGCTTGCTGAGACCGCACCGCTGGCGATGCAGCAGGCGGTCACGCTGGCGCTGCAACACGACAGCATGTTGCAGCAATTGGCCGCCGAGAAGCAATCGGTTTTGGCTCAGGCAACCGCCGCCGGCCAGTTACCGGACCCCAAGCTGAGCCTCGGCGTTATCAACCTGCCCACCAACAGTTTCGCGGTGGGGCGGGATTCCATGACCATGCAGATGGTCGGTATTTCTCAGGAATTTCCCGCCGGCCATACCCGGGCGTTATCGGAGAAACGCGGCGGACAACTCGC
>DAHVFI010000221.1 GCA_027317045.1 Gammaproteobacteria bacterium | reverse complement strand
GGTCGGTGCAATGGTTCAAGCGTTCCAGCAGACCGCTGTAACCCCCGCCGTAAACCACGCAGGCATTTGCCGGATCCGGCACCACCCAGCCGCTTTCGCCGCCGGCCGACGGCTGCCAATCCCGGGGTCCGATGCCCCCGCCGTCACCGCGGCTGGCGATGTCAATGGTGCTGTTGTCCTGCTGCGCACCGTAAATATGGTAGGGAAATTGATTGTCCAGGGTTACATGGTAGATTTGCGCGGTGGGCTGATTGTTCTCGCTGCTCCAGCTTTTGCCGCCGTCGTAGCTCACGGTGGCGCCACCGTCATTGCCCTCCACCATGATTTTCGGATTCTCAGGATTGATCCACAACACATGGTTGTCGCCGTGAGGTGTATCCAGGGGTTTGAAGGTGGCGCCGCCGTCCACGGACTTGAACAGGCCATCCACTTCCGGCGCGTACACCACGTCGGCGTTTTTCGGATCAGCATAGATACGCATGTAATACCAGGCACGCTGGGTTAGTTCCGAGCCATGAAACAGCCGCTGCCAGGTGGCGCCGGCGTCATCGGAGCGGAACACCCCGCCGTTTTTGGCCTCGATGATGGCATACACCCTGTCGGGGTCGGCAGCGGACACGGATACGCCGATCTTGCCCAGGATACCCATCGGCAGTCCGGGATTGCGGGAGATATTTTTCCAGGTCTCGCCGCCGTCGGTGGATTTATACAGACCGCTGCCCGGTCCGCCGCTCGACATCATCGAGGGGTTGCGGTAAGCCTGCCATAGGGATGCAAATAGGATGCGCGGGTTGTGCGGATCAATGGACACATCAATGCCACCGGTATCATCATTCTTGAAAAGAACTTTCTTCCAGGTCTTGCCGCCGTCGCTGGATTTGTAGATGCCGCGTTCCGGATTGGGGCCGAAGACATGTCCCAATGCCGCCACGTACACCGTCTCGGCATCGCGCGGGTCCACCACGATCTCGCTGATGACATGGGTATCTTCGAGCCCCATATGCTGCCAGGTCTTGCCCGCGTCGGTGGATTTGTAGATGCCGTCGCCGGTCATCATGTCGCCGCGGATGAAGGATTCACCCATACCGGCGTAAATCACGTTGGGGTCGGAGGGCGCCACCGCCAGCGCGCCAACCGGCGCTGTTTTGAAAAACTTGTCGGAGACATTTTGCCAGTTAATCCCGCCATCGGTTGTTTTCCACACGCCGCCGCCGGCGGCGCCGAAATAAAATGTGCGCGGTTGACTGATGACACCCGCTACCGCCACGGAACGGCCGCCGCGAAACGGACCGATCAGCCGCCATTGAAGTGCGCTCAGGTAAGAATCGTTTTTGGGTTTCTCAGTGGCGGCGAAGGCCGGTACCAGCAGAGTCAAGGCCAATAGCAGGATCAGATAGCGGCGGGCATAATGCATTGTTATGACTCCGAACCGGAACAGTAGGGGTGGAATTATGGGTGCATTCGACAAGCGGCATAGCGGAAAATTCCGTCAGCAGCGGCCACCACAGTATACCTGCCATCTGCCTATGAAAACCCCCGACGATCCCGGGTCTTAGGCATCCAGAAAAAAGGCCCTATCAGGTCCCAGTATGCATACCGGCATGTGGACAGAATTTCGGGCAAATCCTGCCTGACCTTTGCAGTTCATCAGGATGATGCCGGCTTCACTGCGGGTTTTGTTTGAAAAGTAAGCGATGGCCTGGGATGCAGCCACCATGGAATCCATACCTTGCTCCAACAGATACGCGGCATGTCGGGCGAGCGTGGTGCGGATGATGTCCTCCCCGGAACCGGTGCAGGAGACGGCGGCATTGCCATCCGCGTAGGTGCCACAGCCGATCAATGGGGTGTCGCCGACGCGCCCCGGCAATTTGTCGAAAATGCCGCCGGTAGAGGTGGCGGCCGCCAGCCGGCCGTGTGTATCCATAGCCACGGCACCCACGGTGCCGTGTTCCTTTTGCCAGTAATTGCGCTGCGCCGGCACCACCAGTTCCTGCGGATCGCAGGTCTCGATGCCGTGCAGCGTCCCAAAGCGATAGGCGCCCTCACCTGCCAGCAGTATATGCCGGCTCGCGTCCATCACCTTGCGCGCCAGATGGATGGGATTGCGGATGCCGCTCACGGCGGCTACTGCCCCGGCTTTCAGGCTGTTGCCGTCCATGATGGCGGCGTCGGTTTCCACCCGGCCCTCGCGGTTGAGGGTGGAACCGGTACCGGCGTTGAACAGCGGGTTGTCTTCCAGCACTGCCACCGCGGCTTCCGCCGCATCCACTGCATGGCCGCCGCGCGTCAGGATAAGCGCGCCCGCCTCCGCTGCCACACGACAGCCGGATTTGCGCGCCTCCAGACTTTCCGGCATAACCTCTCCGGCACCGCCGTGGACAATGATGGCGAAGGTCATTGCGCGTCATTCACCCGCGATGGTCATAGCCGCGATGAGTATCGATCCCGTGCGGATTGCGCCGCGCACATCCACATCGCTGCCGATGGCAATAATATTCTTGTACATATCTCTGAGATTGCCAGCAATGGTAATTTCCTCCACGGGGTAAGCAAGTTCGCCGTTCTCCACCCAGAAGCCGGCGGCGCCGCGGGAATAATCACCGGTGACAGGGTTGACGCCCTGACCCATGAGCTCCGTGACCACCAAGCCGCTGCGCATGTGTCGCAACAGACCGGCATAATCATGTGCGCCGGGCTTGACGTCGAGGTTACGCACCCC
>DAHVFI010000168.1 GCA_027317045.1 Gammaproteobacteria bacterium | reverse complement strand
GGATTACCAGCACCACCGCGCCAATCAGGCGCTCTTTGAGCCCAATTTCCATTTCCCGATCTCCAGCCGGCGCAACTGCGCCCTTAGATGCAATTGGTACCGGATTCCTGCCTGAGACGCAATATGGCGCTCACCGTCTGGAAAGAACCGAACACCACGATGCGATCGCCCGTCACGCTCGCCGACCGGGCCGCTTGGAAGGCGTCAGCCACCGTTGGGCATTCAGTCAGCTTGGCATCCGGTGCCGCCACCTGAATCCGCCGGGCCAGGTCCGCGGCGCTCTGGCCGCGTAATCCGCCCAAACCGGCCACAAACCAGCGGTCAACCCGGGAAGCCAGCGCGCGCACCACCTCTTCCACGGCCTTGTCGCGAAACATGCCCACGACCGCCACCGTTTTTCCCGTCATCCGGTGCATGGCGAGATTAGTGGCCAGCACCCGGGCCGCGTCCGGGTTGTGGGCCACATCCAGAATGCACTCCACTTCGCCCGGCAAGCGCTGGAAGCGCGCGCTAATCCGCGCCGTTTGCAACCCCTCGCGCAGCCCGGCTTCACCCACCGGCAGCACGGAACGCAATGATTGCAACAGCGCCAGGACGCTGGAAGCGTTATCAAACTGGATGCGCCCCGGCAGCGCAGGCGGTGGCAGCTGCTTGATTTCCCTAGCCTGGCTATGCCAGCACCAGGTATCACCGCTCATCTGCCAATCAAAATCCCGGCCTAGAACCTCCAGTTCAGCACCCAGTTGGCGCGCCGTTGCCAGCAAGCGCGGCGGCGGATCCCGGTCCCCGCAAATGGCCGGCCGCTGTCCGCGGTAGATGCCGGCCTTCTCATAGCCAATGCTATCGCGGTCGTCACCCAGCCATTCCTGGTGATCGAGGCCGATGGAGGCTACCAGCGCAGCGTCAGAGTCCACGGCATTCACCGCATCCAGGCGCCCGCCCATACCCACTTCCAGCACCGCCACGTCAATCTTGTGGCTGCGGAAAATGTCGAGAGCGGCAAGCGTACCAAATTCGAAATACGTGAGGCTGACATCGCCGCGCGCTGCATCCACATTTTCAAACGCAGCGCACAATTCAATATCCGTGGCTTCCACCCCATTGATACAAATCCGTTCGTTGTAATGCAACAGATGGGGCGAAGTATAAGCACCGACCTTGAAACCCTGTGCACGCAGTATGGCATCCAGAAACGCCGCGCATGAGCCCTTGCCGTTGGTGCCGCCCACCGTCAAAACACGGAACGCAGGCTGCTCAAGTTGCATGCTTTTCAGAACCCGCCTGACACGATCCAGACCCAGATCAATGGGGTTGGGGTGCAATTGTTCTTGCCAGTGCAGCCAGGCTTCAAGTGTTGAAAAGCGCATGCTCAGAAGGATGAAACGGTTCTATTGTATGTCTGCGAGTGAGGCGAGAGAATGTATGGGGTGAGATGAAAAATGTATAGGCTGTCAATTCCGCATTTGAGCCGCTTGTACCTCAGCCCTCGCCTTCTTTGGGCGGCGGTTGGCGTGTGAGCATGGCGAGCAGCGAGGCGAGTTTGTCGCGCATCTCGCGGCGGTCCACGATCAT
>DAHVFI010000201.1 GCA_027317045.1 Gammaproteobacteria bacterium | reverse complement strand
CACCAGTGCGGTGGCGAGTCCAATGAACGCGGCGGTATGCCGACGCCGCCGTTGGGCATCGGCCGCGAACACGCGAGCGAGGATACGGTCCGCGGTACCTTCAGGCAAAACCGGAACTGGAGTGGCCGTAAGCGTTGTACTGAGCAGCCACTTCATCCGCCAGGCCTTGTTACAGGCAGAGCAAGTCTCAAGATGCAGCTTTACCTCCGCCATGGTCGCATCCGGAATTTCAGAGGCAGGGACATCAAGTAATGCTTGTGGGATTTCGCAGTTCATGTTGCTTTCATCTCATTGAATAACACGCGGAATTCCCCGGCAGGGGTCCCTTGAGTCAGGAATATCTGCCGCAGATGCCGCCGGGCACGGAACAAGCGAGATTTGACGGTGCCGAGCGGCAGATCCAGCAACACGGTGAGCTCGCCGACGGTATGGCCCACCATATCGTGCAGTATCAAAATAGCGCGCTGGTCGTGCGGCAAGGTGTCGAGCGCCGCACTGATTTGCCTTTGCAAAGTCTCCGAGTACACCAGGCGTTCCGGGTCAGCGATCCCCAGGTCCGCTTCACCCAAAAGGTCATCCCAACTTATATTGTGGCGGTTGTTGAGCGGCGTATGACGCGTGCGCCGCCACCGATCCACAAACAGGTTATGCAGCGAGCGTATTAGCCAAGTATGTGGATTATCGAGCTTTCCCCAGGTTGCCGGTTTTTGATACAAGCGCAACAGCAATTCCTGCAATAAATCCTCCGCATCCTGCGGGTGCCCCGTGAAACGCCGAGCAGTGCGATAAAGCATTTCCAGATGGGGGGTTACCCAGGCCGTGAACTCGGTTTGGCGCCGCGCCATGGAGCTGCGAGTGGGCCGGAATGGCAGGATGGATGGCATGATCTCTAACACGCATCCGGGCTGGATAAGGGTTCCACCCGCGATTATCGTTCTTTTTTTTGGAGCCCGCTGGTCGGTGTACTCAAAGTCGGCTGTCCTCTGGGGGTATGGCGCCCACCGCAGGCCATAGGCCACGCCTTATCGAGTGATTTAAGAGCATCAACTCCCCGAGGATTAACTATATATCCTGTAATTATAGGGACCCTTTTAGGAACCAACTGCGTCCGTATTTTTCAGGACTGTCAGCATCCGGTCCTGCTTCAATATACGAAAAGCAGGGATTTGTGATGTGCCGGTATTTGGCTGGACGGCGCTGTGGCCGGCAATCCGCCACAATCGAGGGCAATCAGTGTCGAAAACCACCAGTATTGGGCCAAATGTGAGAAACCTATTGAAGGCGTGGATAACCCTGTGGCTGTTCGCCGCCAGCCTGACCGCTTTTGCCGCCGGCCCAAATCTGGATTTAGCCCAATACCGGGGGAAGGTGGTCTATCTTGATTTCTGGGCTTCGTGGTGCCCGCCCTGCAGGCAATCGTTTCCATGGATGAATGCCATGCAGA
Organism: Gammaproteobacteria bacterium; assembly: GCA_027317045.1. Classification (GTDB taxonomy): domain Bacteria; phylum Pseudomonadota; class Gammaproteobacteria; order Natronospirales; family REEB76; genus REEB76. Next base: position 1,538 of record DAHVFI010000201.1, on the reverse strand, counting down.
GTCAATTTGGCCATCAGGGGCTTGTAATCGTCGCCGTTAACGTGAATCAACATACACAAAGTGCAATCAAGTTCCTGAAGCAAATCCCAGCCAGTTTCAAGATAGTTTACGATCCCAAAGGCAAGCTTGCGGAAAAATACAATTTAATCGGAATGCCAAGTTCGTTTCTGATCGGCAGGGATGGCCGGATTTATTATCGCGACATGGGGTTCCGTGACAGCTCACCTCAAAAATATGAAGCGGAAATACGCACCTTGCTGGCCAAATGACGCTGGATGGTGCAGGAGAACAAAGATGCTCAAAACAACACTGGCACTGGCAATCATCGGCGCAGGATTCATGTTAAGCGGTTGCAGTAGCTTGGGTGTCCGCCCCTGGCAGCGGGGGATACTCGCCAAGCCTGAAATGTCATTGAATGCTCAGCCCTTGATGCTTGCCGTGAATGATCACATCTATTTTGCGAAGGAAGGTACCAGTGGAGGTCGTGACTTTTCAGGCGGCGGCTGTGGATGCAATTGACGCGTAAACGGCGTCGCCGGTTGCGAAAGACGCTGCTGGCGTCCAGTTACGCACTTTTGGGGGTCATGCCGAGTGCCATGGCTGACAAAGGCGACTGGACGTTTGATACGTCCGCGCTGTTCTACTCAGAAGTGGGCGGCATTCTTGTCCTAGAACCGATGGTTCTGGCAAAGCAGGATCGTGGCGACGACTCCTACCTGACTTTGAATATTGTCGGTGATGTCTTGACGGGCCCCACCCCGACGGGGGGCATGCCATCGAGCAAGAGCCAAACGGTTACCGGGCCATCCGGCAAAAAGACAACAGTGATCGCTCCCGGCCAAACACCGGTCAACAAGTATTTCAAAGATACACGCGGAGCAGTGAAGGCGATGTGGTCACAGCCGCTGGGCGATGTGTGGCGCCTCGATTGGGGCGGCGGTGTTTCGCTCGAAGACGATTTCAAGTCGCTGGCCGCCGATGCGCTGTTGGCGCGCAGCTTCAATGAGCAAAACACGACGTTGTCCGGCGGCCTGTCCTACGAATACGACAGTATCAACCCCATCGGGGGCGTCCCGCAACCCTTGAGTGTAGTGCCAGCAGCGGCCGCGACGCCGTCCGTGGCGCACAGTCGATCCAAAAACATCAAGGGTGCGTTGATCGGCGTCACTCAGGTCATGAACCAGAACTGGCTGGCGCAGATGAACTTTTCCTATGGTGCATCCAGCGGCTATCTAAACAATTACTACAAGCAGGTATCGGTGATTGAGAGCCAAGCGCTCGCGTCAACCCCCCAGGGCGATCCTCTCTACCAAATCTATGAAAATCGCCCATCAACCCGTTCACAACGGACAATTTACCTGCGCAACAAGATTTATCTCGATGGTAACGTGCTCGACATCTCCTATCGCTATGGTTGGGATACCTGGGGTATCCGATCAAATACACTCGGTCTACGGTACCGATGGGCACTGAGCGACCATTTCTTTCTGGAGCCGCAACTGCGCTACTACCGACAGAGTGCCGCGTACTTTTATCGA
>DAHVFI010000192.1 GCA_027317045.1 Gammaproteobacteria bacterium | reverse complement strand
TCTGAGACGGAATTCAACGCACCATAAGCCTTGATTTCGGCCGCCACCGTGCTATGCTTATTTAGCAAGTAATAACTTGCATAAATAACCGAGGGAGATTACCCATGTTGCTGATAATTGCAGCTGTATTATTTGCCCTGGGGGCGCTTGGCGGCCTCGTCATGGCGGTCCGAAGCTTCAAGGGACAGTCTATCCCGGTGCCACTGGCGGCGCTCCACGGCCTGCTGGGAGCTACGGGCTTGGTACTGCTGATCGTGGCAGCGCTCCTGGGCACCGCCAGCAAGACTGCGCTTATCGCCTTGATAGTGCTGGTCATCGCGGCGCTCGGTGGGTTCTACCTGCTGTCATTCCATATCCGCAAGCAACGGCACCCCCGGGCGGTCATCGTAGTGCATGCGTTAGTAGCGGTCATCGGCTTTCTGACGCTGCTGACCGCAATCCTGCAAGCCAGTTAGGTTTGAACGGCGGAGTGCGCCAGCATGCAGGGGCTTAGGCTCGGCTCACATCCGCTGCACCCGGCACTGGTGCATTTTCCGGTGGCCTGTTGGACGGCGGCGCCGCTCATGGATGTGCTGCATCTGATTCGAGGCGGGTCCGTTTGGTGGCGGTGCGCTTTCTGGCTGATCGCTGCAGGCGTGGCACTGGCGCTACCGACGATGGCTACGGGGTTCATGGATCTCATGGCGTTACCCAAGGGGCACCCGGGCCAGGCGACGGGGCAGCGCCACCTGCTGTTCATGGGCAGCGCCTGGAGTGTGTTTGTGATTGACCTGCTGCTGCGCTCCCCCACGTCGTTACCTGCACCCGGCTTCGCATACCTCGGGCTGGGGTTATCGATCCTTGGGTTCGCCATACTTCTGGCCGGCGCTTACGCCGGCGCACAATTGGTGTACGTCTTTGGTGTGGGGCAGAATCGTGAGCGTGAACACCCAACTTCCCGTTGAACCTCGGCGCTCGCGCCGTCTGAACCACGCGCTACCCGATGCGCGCGGCGCAGTTTTGGGCATACTCAAAATGAAAGGGCCACTGAGCGCAGCGGGCATCGCCCGGCAATTGCACTTCACCCGCGAAGCCGCCCGCCAGCAATTGGCGTTGCTTGAGCAGGATGGCTGGGTGGCACGCGAGCGCACAGTGAGCCGTGGCCGCGGCCGCCCGGCCATGACCTACACGCTCACGCAGATCGGTGACCACTTGTTCCCGAAGAACTACGATGCGCTGTCCCTCACGCTGGTGGACACCGTGGCGGAACAATTCGGCGACGAAGCACTGACGAAACTGCTGACCGCGCTCACCGATCAGCAAGTACAATATTGGGAGGGAAAACTTCAGGGCAAATCACTGGCGGAACGCGTCCGTGCTCTGAAAGGCATCTATTTCGTGGACGACCCATTCACCTCCGTCAAGAAGGATCGTCACGGCTATATGCTGGTAGAGCACAATTGTCCATACCTGAACCTTGCCATGCGCCGACCGCGTCTATGCAGCGTGACGGTATCAACCCTCACCCGGTTGTTGGGTGTGCGCGTGGTACGGGAAAAGCGTTTCCAGGACGGTGATGGACGTTGTACCTTCCGTATCCTCGCGGATCAGTCCGTGGATGCCAGCACCTTCCGCTTTGCGTTTGAGGCAATTCCGGATAACGCCACGGCTCCGCAGCCGGAATAGCGGGGGTACCAAATCACTCAGCGGCCGCAGGCTGACGTGAGCACGTTAGCCTCTGTCAATGTTCTGTCCGTCTGCCCGGGAAAGTTTACTTAACCTCCATGATCATGCCCGCGAATCCCTCTGTCCGCGAGCTTCGAGGCCAAGGCTGTGGGTGTATTAAGAAAACCACCTGGTTAGATGGTAT
>DAHVFI010000190.1 GCA_027317045.1 Gammaproteobacteria bacterium | reverse complement strand
GCGATACACAAAGCGCTCAGCGTGAGCACCGTCAGGGCGCTCAATAACAGCAGGGGGTGTAAACGTTGCTGCATGGCTCAGGCTGCGGAAATAGCCGCTGTGTGACGCATGTGCATGATTGGCCAGCCACGCGTTTCTGAGGTCTTTGTCAGCTGCACATCGGGATTAACCGCCACCGGATGATCCACATTTTCCAAGAGTGGCAAATCATTGTGGGAGTCGGAGTAAAACCAGGTTTCCGTGGGCCTGAAATTTTCCCTGTAGAGCCATTCGCGCAGGTGCAGCAGTTTGCCTTCACGGAAACAGGGCGTACCAAGCACGCGGCCGGTGAAGCGCGTGCCGTCATATTCAGGCTCGGTGGCCAGCAGGTGCGACACATTGAGTTCCGCGGCGATGGGTTCGGTGATGAAACGGTTGGTGGCGGTGATAATGGCAAGTGTGTGACCCACATCGCGATGCCGGTTAAGCAGGGCGCGCGCGGCTGCGGTGATACGCGGCAGGATACAGGTTGCCACGAAACGCCGCCGCCATGCCTGGAGCTGTTGCAGAGGATTGTCCGCCAGGGGTTTTAGCACGAAGGCGTAAAAATCCTGCACCTGCAGCCGGCCTTCACGGTAGTCGGCTGAGAACTGCGCTCGTTCCGCTGTGAAGCGCGCGGTATCCACCACCCCTTGTTCGGCAAGAAAGCGGTGCCAGAGATCATCGCTGTCGCCATCCAGCAGGGTGTGATCCAGGTCGAAGAGCGCGAGTTGCACCGTGGAAATCCGCAAGTGTTGGCGGGGCGGGCAGGTTAAAGAAATCCAGCGGCCAGTACAACCACGCGGGTTTGCCAGCCCCTTGTATCTATGGAACACTGGAGGCATGAGCGTGCATGCGGTTGGAATTGCGGGTGGGCTGATCGATGCGCAGGGTTTCCGTGCCAATGTGGGCATCATCCTCACGGATGGGGCCGGCCGGCTGTTTTGGGCGCGGCGCACGGGCCAGTCCGGTTGGCAGTTTCCCCAGGGCGGCATCCAGGAACACGAAACTCCCGAAGAAGCGCTGTTCCGCGAGCTCGGTGAAGAAATCGGACTGGGATCCGAGCACGTGCAGATACTGGGCTGTACCCGTCGCTGGCTGAGATACCGCCTTCCACACCGCTATCAGCGCCGCGATCTGGTGCCGTTGTGCATCGGTCAGAAGCAGATCTGGTTCATGCTGCGTTTTACCGGCAATGACACGGCAGTATGCCTGGACGTCAGTGACATGCCGGAATTCGACAGCTGGCGTTGGGTGGATTACTGGCATCCACTGGAGGAAGTTATCTTCTTCAAGCGCCGCGTGTATCGGCGGGCCCTTTCGGAGCTGGCGCCACTGATATTCCCCAATGGTGCGCCGGTAGAGGCACCCTGAATCAGGATGACGATTTTTTAACCGATTCCAGTCCCGCTATTCCCGCAGAGCGAAGAATCCACGAGCAGCGATTAAACCCGAATACGGCATTCGCCGGAATAACGGATAACTCGGAGCTTCCCCGAATTTTTAATCCCCGGCCTCGGCCGCAAGTCGCAGTAATGCTTCGCCGGTCAGGCGGTTGATTTTCCAGGTTTCCATCATCTGAGCGCCCAGGCTCTGATAAAAGCGGATTGCAGGCGCGTTCCAGTCCAGCACCGCCCATTCGAAGCGCCCACAGCCACGTTGCACGGCCAGGTTTGCGAGATGCGCCAGCATCTTTTTACCGTATCCTTTGCCGCGGAATTCGGGCTTCACATACAGATCTTCCAAATACAGTCCCGGCTTGCCGACGAAGGTCGAGAAATTGTGAAAGAACAAGGCGAAGCCAATTACGGCGTTGTCCAGTTCCGCGATGATGCATTCTGCCACGGGCTTTTCACAAAACAGCGCAGCATGCAGATCGCTTTCTGTGGCAACGACTTCGTGTCCGAGTTTCTCGTATTCAGCCAGCTCGCAGATCAGGCCCAGCATAAGTGCTGCTTCATCTCTGCGTACTGGACGAATGTGGAAGCGGCTTTGTTGTGACGACATAATTATCATTGTAGTTGAACTACACGGTAACTCTGCTGCCGGGCAGCTGGCGGCTGCCTTGCCGGGTCAGAAAAATTCGTATTCCAGCCGCAGCATGAAGGTCCGATCAGGCGCACCGCGGTTGATGCCTAACACCACGCCGGCGCTGTATTCCAACTCGTCGCCTTGGGAGCTGGCCAGCTCCCCATAGAATACCGGGCCGATCTGGTAGGCGTTGTCGTGGGGGCGCGCGTACACCTCGACGCCCGGCGCGAAACCGCGGTACCACTGGTAGCTCAGGCTGTAGGCGCTGCGGAACTCGTAACCGCGGCTCGCGCCGCCGCCGATCGGCTTTTCCCAGATGAGATTGAGCCGGTGCACGAAACGTCCGGCGCGCTTCTCCATGAGCGGGCCGAACTCCAGCACACTGGTGTCGCCGGGCTGGGTCTTGTACTCATAGGAGGCGAGCAAGCCCAGGTCGGCCCAGTATTCGCCCGGTGCCGTGAGCTGGAAGAGATTCTCGAACTCCCGGGCGACCAGTGTCTGCGGTCCGCCGGGGGCGTGCTGGTAGACGCCGAAATATACCTCGGGTTTCCACCAGGACGTGAAAGCATGGGCTGCGGAGAACTGGTAGGCGTACTCGCCGCTCACTGCCGGGCGGCTGTCCTGGAAACCGTGGCCGAGCAACTCCAGTTCACTTTGGCCTTGCACCACGTAAGGCGAATACACGAAGAAATCATCTGCCTGAGCCTCTGGCAGACCGGCTGTTAAGCAGATGCCAAGCAATACCCCACTTGCCAAAAGGATTTTGAAAATCCGCTTCGGTTTGAGAATCGTGGGTATTGTCCTTGTCCGGGTTCTCACGTAGTTCTCCAAATTTACCGGCAAAAGAACCTTTCTGGTTTATCC
>DAHVFI010000189.1 GCA_027317045.1 Gammaproteobacteria bacterium | reverse complement strand
TGCAAATGCAGATGAGCGTGGACACAGTCCGCCGTGTCATCGAAACGGGACGGGTGTGCTATGGCATCAATACCGGATTCGGTGCCTTGGCCCGCGAACATATTTCCCGCGATCAACTCATTCAGTTGCAGTACAACCTGGTGCGCAGCCATGCTTGCGGCCTTAGCGACCCGCTTTCGCCCGCTATCACTCGCCGCATTCTGCTGCTCAAGGCCAATAGCCTCGCCATCGGCAACTCCGGCATTCGATCGCTGGTGGTTGACACGCTGCTGGCACTGCTCAATCACGACGTGCTACCGGTGATTCCCGCGAAAGGATCCGTAGGCGCATCCGGTGATCTGGCACCACTCGCCCACATGGCCTTGGCGCTCATCGGCGAGGGTGAGGCCTTGCACCAGGGAAAATTGCTGCACGGCACGGCATTACTCGCCGCTGCGGATACGAAACCGGTGCAGCTCGAAGCCAAGGAAGGGCTGGCCTTGCTCAACGGCACCCAGGTGAGTGCGGCGCTCGCCATGGAGGGTCTGTTTCAGGCCCGTAATGCCTTGCTGTCGTCCATCGTGATTGGCGCGCTGACGGTGGAGGCCTTGGCAGGCAGCTACAGCCCCTTTGATGCACGCATCCACGCGGTACGCAACCTGCCGGGACAAATCCAGGTGGCGGAATTGTTCCGCAGCCTCCTGACCGGCAGCGAAATCTGGCGGTCCCATCAAGGCTGCGACCGGGTGCAAGATCCGTACGCTTTACGCTGCATGCCGCAGGTATACGGTGCCGTGTGGGACACGCTTGCGCATGCTGCTCAGATATTGGGCAAGGAATGCAACAGTGTTTCAGACAATCCGCTGATCTTCGGCGACGAGGTGCTCTCCGGCGGCAATTTCCATGCGGAACCCCTGGCCTTTGTGGCGGACTTTATGGCCATCGCCGTCACCGAGCTGGGCAACATCTCCGAACGGCGTACCGACCTAGTGCTCAAGAAAATCAACCCGCGGCTGGAAATGTTCTTGGCCAGGGAACCAGGCGTGGAATCGGGCTTCATGATCGCGCATGTGGGGGCTGCGGCCCTGGCCTCCGAAAACAAGACCCTTGCTCACCCCGCCTCCGCCGATACTATCCCCACCTCCGCAGGTCAGGAAGACCACGTCAGCATGGCGCCGTGGGCGGGTTTGAAGCTGCTGCAGATCCTGGAAAACGTGCGCTACATCCTGGCGATCGAGGCACTGGCGGCGGCGGCGGCCATCGATGCCCAACGGCCGCTGAAAACCACAGCGCAATTGGAAACAGTCCACGCGCTGCTGCGCCAGCACGCGGCAAATCATGACGGCGACCGGCGGCTGGATCGCGACATCCGCCAGGTTGCCAAGCAACTCAACAACGGCCTACTGACCGGATGCCTGAACGTGGATACCGTCAGCCATTTATTATTGGCCTAAACCGGTATCCAGAATTCAGGCAATTTTGCGGGAATTCCAGCAAAATCACCGGTTTCTGAATTTATGTCATGCCGGCGACATGTTTTGGGATTTTGGCTATAATCAAGCTGTGTCTTGACCGGACTCTCGATCGGCGGATGTGATATCGCCGTGGTGTATACCTGTTTATGA
>DAHVFI010000175.1 GCA_027317045.1 Gammaproteobacteria bacterium | reverse complement strand
GCTCAAGTCCGTGCCAGAGTGGGTGCGGACGCACCTCAACTGAGCCAACAGTTACCCGAATTTCCATGAACGATAACGGAAACCGGCCGTGACGCTGATCGTGCAGAAATACGGCGGCACCTCGGTGGCGGATTGCGCGCGTATCGAGCATGTGGCCGATAAGGTATGCGCGGCACGCCGCGCGGGGCATGACTTGGTGGTGGTGGTTTCCGCCATGGCCGGTGAAACCGACCGGCTGTTGGGTCTCGGTAAAAGCATTTCCCAGCGTCCCAGCGCCCGCGAGATGGATGTGCTGCTGTCCACCGGTGAACAGGTGACCATCGCGCTCCTGGCCATCGCCCTGGAAAAGCGCGGCTTTCCCGCGCGCTCTTTCACCGGCGCACAGGTATGCATCCGCACCGACAAAGAGCACAGCAAGGCGCGCATTGAATCCATTGACGACGGCAAGCTGCGCGCGTCGTTGGCCGGCAATTGTGTGCCGGTGGTGGCGGGCTTCCAGGGCGTGGACGAAAGCGGCGATGTCACCACCCTGGGTCGCGGCGGTTCCGATACCACCGCGGTGGCGCTGGCAGCGGCGCTCAAGGCGGATGAATGCCAGATTTACACCGACGTGGACGGCGTTTATACCACCGATCCGCGCATGGTGCCGGAAGCGCGCCGCCTGGCGCGTGTCACCTTCGAGGAAATGCTGGAGCTGGCGAGCCTGGGTTCCAAGGTGCTGCAGATCCGCGCCGTGGAGTTCGCCGGCAAATACAATGTTCCCCTGCGGGTACTGTCCACCTTCAAAGAAGGCGAGGGCACGCTCATCACTTATGAGGATGTCACCATGGAAGCCGCCGTCGTCTCGGGTATCGCCTTCAACCGTGATGAAGCGGAGATCACGCTCATCGGCATCCAGGATGAGCCGGGCGCGGCTTACCACATACTCGGGCCCATCTCCGACGCCAATATCGTGGTGGACATGATCGTGCAGAACGTGGCCCGCGAAGGCCGCCTGGACTTCACCTTTACTATTCATCGCAACGACTACGCTCAGGCCATGGAAATCCTGGAAGCCAACCTCAAGCGCATGGGCGCCAAACGGGTAATAGGCAACGATCGGGTGGTGAAGATTTCCCTGGTGGGCGTGGGTATGCGCTCCCATTCGGGCGTGGCCACCCGTCTGTTCCAGGCGCTCTCCGAAGAAGGCATCAGTATTCGCCTGGTGGCCACCTCGGAAATCAAGATTTCGGTGGTGGTGGATGAGAAACACCTGGAAACCGGCGTGCGGGCGCTGCATGCCGCCTTTCGTCTGCACGAGCCGCCGCAGCAGGAGCACCTGCCACAACCGGCAACGGCGCCGGTGCGCCAAGGTGGCGCCGTGGGTTGAGTAGTACCTCGAAAACCCTCAAAATGCCCAGTCCCGCGCCCCTGACGGGATGCTTGCATCGAAACAACAAGACCAAAAATGGAATTTTTATAACCAAGGTGATTGAGTGTAACCAGGAGCAAATCCATGTTGATTCTGACCAGACGGGTGAGCGAGACCATCATGATCGGTGACAACGTTACCGTCACGGTGCTGGGCGTCAAGGGCAATCAGGTGCGCATCGGCGTTAATGCCCCCAAGGATATCGC
>DAHVFI010000166.1 GCA_027317045.1 Gammaproteobacteria bacterium | reverse complement strand
GATCATATGCATGAGGATGCGATCCGGTCCGTTTTCGGACATTACCGCCGCGGCGGTGTCGGCTTTCTGTGGCAGATAGAGCGCACCCACATAGATCTTGAAGAAGAATTTGGTGCGCAAACCCATGCCATTCAACACCAGGGTTTTACCGCCCACGCTGGCGGAATCTGCCACGGTCACGTCTTTATAGGTTGCCGCCTGGGCATTCACGAGCACGGCAGCGGTCAGAATTGCTAGAAAAAACAGCAGTTTTTTCATGATCATCTCCCTGCTTCCTGATTACTGATAACGCAGTCTGGAAACCTGATGCTACGCGCCCTTGAGGTAGCGGGCAAAAAACGCCAACGTGCGCCTCCAGGCATCGCTCGCTGCCGCGGGCCGGTAATTCTCGCCGGAGGGATTGGCGAAGGCGTGGCCGGCATGCGGATACTCGTGGATTACCGCATGTACCTTCGCCGCCTTCAGGGCTTTCTGGAAAGCCCGCACGTCTTGAACGGTAATGCCCTTGTCTTGCTCGCCGAAAAAACCCATGAGCGGCATCCTGAGTTTGGACAGCGCCACCACATCGTCTACCGGCTGGCCGTAGTACATGACTGCCGCGGCCAGCGTGTCAGGGAACAAGAGTGCTGTCTGCAACGACCAGCCGCCGCCGAAGCACCAGCCGATAACACCGATGCGCGGCGCGTGTTCGTGATCTTGCAGGTAGGCATAAGCCTGCTTGAGGTTATCCCTAGCCGCGTCCGAGTCCTTGAATACGCCCAGCATGAGTTTCTTGGCGTCATTCGGATCCTTGGCAGACTGTCCGCCGTACAGATCCACCGCCAGCGCCGCGTAACCTTCGCCCGCGAGCTGATCCGCCATGCTGCGGATGTTGTCATTCAAGCCCCACCATTCATGGATCACGATGATGCCGGGCAGCGGATGTTTGCCATGCAACGGTTCGCTGAAATAGCCGCGGACCGGTTTGCCGTTCACCGTGGCATACACCACCTCGGTGCCATGCACCGGCTGTGCGGGCTTTTGCAGCGCCGCGGGACTCGCGATCGGTGCATCGTCGGCGTGCATGGCGGCCATGGCCAGCAGATACTGCTGATTATTCATGGCCATCACCGGCGAGACAGCCGATGCTGCCAACAGTAGGATCGGGGTGATCAATAATAAATTGCGCCGCATGTTTTCTCCTCTGGGGTTCATTCGCCGCGGTACACACAACCGGAAGTACAGGTTTCAGCGATCACTACTTTACACAAACCTGGCAACACCGGCCTGAGATGTTCCCAAATCCAGCGCGCCAGCATTTCACTGGTGGGGTTTTCCAATCCCTGAATTTCATTCAGATAACGATGGTCCAGCTCCTCAACCACCGGCTGACATGCTTCTTTGAGATCGGCGAAATCCATGACCCAGCCGGTAGCCGGTTGAAGTTCGCCGCTGATGTGGATTTCCACGCGGAAGGAATGGCCATGCAGGCGGCTGCACTTGTGGCTGGCCGGCAGGTTCGGCAGCCGGTGGGCGGCTTCAATGTGGAACACCTTGAAAATTTCCATGCGGGTGCTTGCTCAACGGGACGTTACTCCGGACTATTCTAGCTGAGATGGTCTCAGGGAAACCCCAGGGTCGCTGGCCGGCGCTGCCTTCAATACACCGCTTGCGCGCTCAGCGGCGGAGCCGTATGTTGGCAGGCATCGCCCGCACCGATTCCATCCGCCTGGATCGCCATATCATGGAAATCAGTTTCCCCCAGGGAATCCGTTCTAAACTCGAGCAGCTGCGTTTGGAACACCGGGACCTGGACATCGCCATCAGCCGCCTGGCCGAGGATATCCACACCAATGAATTGCAGCTCAAACGTCTCAAGAAACGCAAACTGCAAATCAAGGATTACATTGCCAAGCTCGAAAGCCTGCTTATTCCCGACCTCGACGCGTGATTGATCTGCACCTCCATTCCCGCGCCTCCGATGGCAGTCTTACGCCCACGGAACTGGTGCAACTCGCGGCCACACGCGGCGTGCAACTGCTGGCGCTGACCGATCACGATTGCCTGGCTGGCCTGCCGGAAGCTCAAACAGCGGCGCAAACCGCCGGCATCCGCTTCGTGACGGGCGTGGAGATTTCGACTACCTGGCAACACAAGACACTGCACGTTATCGGCCTGAATGTGGACCCCGGGAATGGGGAACTCAACGTGGGTTTGGCGCACCTGCAAGCCGCGCGCGGAATCCGCGCGGCAGAGATCGGCCGGCGCTTGAGCGTCCACGGTATCCAAGGTGCTTATGCGGGTGCGCAGCGGCTCGCGGTCAACGGCAACGTGACGCGCACGCATTTCGCCCAATGGCTCTGCGACAGCCAACACGCCGGCACTCCGCCGAAGGCCTTCCAACGCTTCCTGGCCCGCGGCAAGCCCGGTTACGTGGCAACCATTTGGGCAGGCCTGGAAGAAAGCATCGGCTGGATACATGCCGCCGGCGGCCAGGCGGTGTTGGCACATCCATTGCGCTACGCTATGACGCGCAGCTGGCTCATCAAGGCGCTCACGGCCTTCAAACAGGCCGGCGGCGACGGCCTCGAGGTCATCTGCGGCGGCGACAACCGGGATAACATCGCAACCGCGACTCATTACGCCTCACGTTTCGAACTTGCCGCCTCCGTGGGCTCGGATTTCCACAATCCGGCGACGCCCTGGAACCAGCCCGGCATCGAGGCTTCGCTGCCGGGGAATCTCACGCCGGTGTGGGCATTCTTTTAGGCGTGTTGCGTGTGGGAGCGACGCTCTCCGTCGCAAGGTGTGAAGCAATCGCGGCGAGGCAGATTTTTGCTCCTGCATTGCTGCATTTCCGCCTTTCAGGCGGGGCTTGTTATCTGTGCAATCCCTGCTGCGACCACAGGTCCAGCCCATCTCTGTGCGGGCGTTCGCGGCAATGCCGCTCACCCTGCCCTGCCTGAAAGTCCAGGATATACATCTCCCTGTATGTCCGTTCGCTGCTATCGCAGCTCACCCCTGGCGGTCATCGCCGCTCCTACAGCAAATGCTAACCCGCGGCAGTCACCGCCTCGCCCGACAGCGTGAATATTTTCGCCTCCACGAAAATCTTCACCAGATCTGCGTCCAGCTTGCCGCGCTTGGCCTCGTCTTCCAGCACCGCGAACGCCCGTTCCGAGGGCATGGATTTCTTGTAGGGGCGGTCCGCGGCGGTGAGCGCATCGTAGATATCCGCCACCGTCATCAGCCGTGAAGGGAACGGGATATCCGCCTGGGTGCGGCCGCGAGGATAGCCGCTGCCGTCGAGCTTCTCGTGATGCGCGCCGGCGATTTCCGGGATGGCGGCCAGGTCCGCGGGCCAGGGAATGCGCCGCAGGAAATTGTAGGTGTGTACCACATGGGATTCGATCTCGCGCCGTTCCTCGGGCGTGAGGCTGCCGCGCGGGATGGACAATACCCGGTGTTCGGCCTCGGTGAGCAGTGGAATATCCTGCTCCGACAGTGTGTAGCTTTTCGCAGTCTTCAGGGCCTTGCTGGGTTTGCTTTTCAGCATATCCGGTTCATTGGCCTCCTGGATGGCCGCCCAATAGGCGTCCAGCGCCGCCAGCTTGCCCTCCAGCTCCTGCTCGATGCTGAGCAGTTCCTCGTGGGAACTCATGCCGCTGCGCAACATCACCAGTTGCTGCGCCAGCGCGCGGCGTTTGAGGCGTTCGGTTTCCACGTTGATGCGCTCGCGGATCGCCTGGTAAAGCTCGGGGGTGAGCTTATGGGCTTTCACCAGCACATGCTCGCGCACCCCGATCTTGCCGAAATCATGCAGCAACGCCGCGTAGCGCAGCTCGCGCAGTTGCCTGGCGTTGAAATGCATGCCGCGAAAGCGCGCCACACCGGAACGCGGCAGGGCTTCGGCCAGCCCGGTGGTCAGGCGCGCCACCCGGAAGGAATGGCCGCTGGTGGCGGGATCGCGTTGCTCGATGGCGGTCACGGACGCCACCACGAAGCCCTCGAACATGTCCTCGATGGCCAGCAGCAAGCGGTTGTTGTCAATGGCGACGGCCGCCTGGCTGGCCAGCGAGCGCAGCAGCGGCAGTATCTCGTCGCTGAACGGCAGGATTTCGCTGAGGGTGGCTTCCGGGCTGGTAAGCCGTGCCGCCGGATTGCGCTTGCGGTTGATAAACTCGATGCCGCCGATGATTTCCCCTTGCGGGATGCGCAACGCCACTGCATACAGCGAGCTGGTGCGATAACCGAAACGCCGGTCAAAGCTGCCGTTGAACCGCCAGGGCCTATCCGCCGGCGGCGCATAGGCATCCGCGAGGTTGATTTCCTCGCCGGTCACCGTCACATAACCGGCGATGGAGGTCAGGTCCAGGGGCAGGCGTTCTTCCTCGAAGGGGAACTCCACGGATTCGTTCTGCGCCAGGCGCATCACCAGTTCCGACGAGCCGTCCGGATGTTTCTCGGTGAGAAAGATGGTGACGGCATCGCAGCCCGCGAGATGCCGCGCTTGCGTGAGGATCAGTTCCAGCAACGCCTGATGGCTGCGCTCGCTGGACAAGGCCACGCCCACATCCGTGAGCTGGCGCACCTGCTGCCGCTGACGCGCCATGGCCGCCGCCAGTGACAGGGTGCCGGCGATGGCCGCCGCCGGCCAGTGGTTTGAAATCCGCACCTCGCCCGCTTGCGCCACGGATTCGTCCACAACCATGACGGCATCCGGCGCAGCGGCCTGCCATTGGGCGCGCGTCATCCCGCCGGCAAGCAGATTCGGCGTGAGGCACAGCACCGCGCAGGTTTGAATTTTCAAATCCGCGGGGGTTTTAATAAAAAACAACTGCAATCCGCTATTTGTGAATCCCGCAAGCTTGCCGTTGGGAAAATAACCGGATTCCACCGCGACCGCAGTCATGTTCGAAGCGCTGTCGCCGCCGGAGGTCATGCGGGCCGCGTTTCAGAATCCGCCGGCCGTGCCTGCGGCAGGGTTCTGAGCAGATCGTCCACGCAAACCGTGGCCATCAGCAGGTCCTCGCGCGCCTCCGCATCCCCGGCTTCCGGCACCAGCCAATCCTGTCTCGGCGTTTGGCGCGCACCCAGAGCCCCGAAATTGAACAACTTCGGATCGGCCAGGTGCGAAGGCGCCACGTTTTGGAGCGCGGCGAATATGGAATTAGTGCGGCCGGGAAACTGGCGTTCCCATTCCGCCAGCATGCTCTTCACCGCCTGGCGCTGCAGATGCTCCTGGGAGCCGCACAGATTGCAGGGGATGATGGGGAACTCGCGGTAGGTCGCGTACTTGGCGATGTCGCGTTCCTCGCAATACGCCAGCGGTCGGATCACCACCTGCTTGCCGTCGTCGGATTGCAGCTTGGGCGGCATGGCTTGCAGCTTGCCGGCGTAGAACAGATTCAGGAAAAAGGTTTCGATGATGTCGCCGCGGTGGTGTCCCAGGGCGATCTTGGTGATGCCGTGTTGCGCCGCAAACGTGTAGAGCGCGCCGCGCCGCAGCCGCGAACACAAACCGCAGGTGGTCTTGCCTTCCGGGATCACGCGCTTCACGACGCTGTAAGTATCCTGTTCCAGGATGTGGAACGGCACGCCGATTTTCGTCAGATACTCCGGCAGTACCTGTTCCGGGAAACCGGGCTGCTTCTGGTCGAGATTCACCGCCAGCATCTCGAACGCCACCGGCGCGCTCTGCCGGAGCTTCAGCAGAATATCCAGCAGCGTGTAGGAATCCTTGCCGCCCGAGAGGCACACCATCACCCGGTCGCCGGCCTCGATCATATTGAAAGCCTGGATGGCCTGGCCCACATTGCGGCGCAGGCGCTTTTCCAGTTTGTTGATATTGACAGAACGTTTGTGAAGCGTAGTTTGCATGCATAGTCTCTGACAGGTAACGTAGATTCACGTCATTCTAACTGTAAAACCTCTAGCCTTTCAGCTACTTAGCCATGCATATGTAATAAATGCAGCGATCGCACGGTCCCAGACTTACATTCAGGAGCTTCTATATATTATGAAATCAACCCGCTGGACCATGTTGATTCTGGTCGCCGCGCTCGCAATACCCATGACCGCCGGCGCTACGCCGCAGATCATCAGCAGCGGTGTGACGCGTGTAAACCTGCTGGAGCTATACACCTCGGAGGGCTGCAGCAGTTGCCCGCCGGCTGATGCATGGCTTTCCAGCCTCACACATGACCAGCGTCTGTGGACGCAACTGGTGCCGGTGGCTTTCCACGTGGATTACTGGGACGACCTGGGCTGGCGCGATCCATTCGACAGCCATACCTACAGCGAACGCCAGCAACACATAGCAGACCGCGCAGGCGACGGCGTGATCTATACGCCGGAGTTCGTGCTGGACGGCAAACCCTGGTCCAACTGGTTCAACGTCCAATCCCTACACTTGCCTGACACTACTGAAGCAGGACGCCTGAAACTCGTCGTCGATGGTGTACGACTCAACGCCAGCTTCATTCCTGCGAGCGCTGATTACAAATACCTGGAATTGCACGTGGCGGTTCTGGCATTTGGTGTTAACACAAAAGTTGGAGCCGGCGAGAACTCCGGACGCACGCTGCGCCAGGATTTTTTAGTAATCGGTTACTCAAAACATCTGCTGACGGCGAACACATCGGGATTTACATTTGCAACGCAGTTGCCACAGAGCGTCAAGGCAATAGCTTCACGCTATGCCTTGGCCGCCTGGATCTCACAGCCGGGCGATCCTGCGCCTCTACAAAGTGCGGGTGGCTGGCTGAACGCTAAACCAAATATCATGCCCTAGGGGCTTCCGGGCTAGCATACAGTTAATCCTGATTTGATCACGCGCCGATCCAGGCGGACTCGAGAGTCTGGGCACGGCGTTTCGCAGCCGCGGGTTTGAGCGTGCCTTTTGCCACGGCACGCACGAACTCCTCGTTATCTCTAGCCCTTAATATGCGCCAGGCAGCACCGATATCCCGAACCACACGTGTGAGAAGTGTCTTCTCATCACTCGCATAATGCTCGCCGGGGCGGTTCGCTAATACCAACACACCACGCAGCCGGCCCAGCACGGTGATGGGTATCACGCAGCCATCCCTGCCGAGGCTGCTGCTAAAATCCGACAGTTCCATGGCTTTGCGTTCAGCGCGTGCCGCCACCACCGCCGGATCATCATTGTCCAGATGCTTCGGGTAGGTGATATCACCCGCTTGGCGTACACGCGCATAGCCCTCCTCGGTGATCTCGTAGAGTGCCAGCGCCGGGCTGCGCGTATGCCGCCGTAATTCAGTCACGGCAGTATCCAGCAGTCGCTGGACGTTTTCGATGTGGCCAGAATGTCGCGCGAAGCTCCTGAGGGCTTTCTCCGCTAGATATTTCTTGCGGAAGAACACCCGCTCCACCAGCCGGTCCATATAGATGCGTACCTTGCCGAGTACGATTCCGAGCGCCAGCGGCACTACCACCTGCAGCAGCAGACTGGCACCTTCACCGAGGGTGGCGCGTAGCGCCAGACTATTAGCAGCCGCGATCACGCCCACCACCAGGGTGGTGGTGGCACCGTACACCATGGTCTTGTCGATAACCACGCTCACATCCACCATCCGGTGACGCAGGATGGCGAAAAGGAACCCCGATACCCCCAAGCTTACGCCTACCGAATTGAGCGCGAGTGTGCCTACGAATCCTAATACACTGATATCACGTGCGAGCACACCTACAAAGAATGGTACCAGACTCCACAGCATCCATTGGATTCGGATCTTCTGTGCGCTACTCGCCTGGTACTGAGCGATAAAGAGCGCGGCCGCGGTCACCATGTAAGGTGCCGCAATCAGCCAGGTGAGCGCCGGATCAATCCATGCGGCCGAGCCGCGGTAGACCAGCAGCCAGGCACCGCCAAGCACCACGGTGAGGCCCGCAAACAAAGTCAGCGCCAGGCATATCCTGAGGGTGGTGCGTACATTTGCGGATAACGCGTTACCGGCAAGTGACTCTGCGACGCCGTACAAAGCAAACCGGCCCACGAAGAAACACAAGTATTCAAAGAAATTGAACTCATACAGAGCAAGGCCAGACAGGGGTGCCCGTATCAAAGTGCCTCCGATGAGATAGGCCAGTCCCCACAATACGAGGAAGCGTGCGGCGTGATCCCGGCCTTTCCACAAGGCCAGCAAAGTGACGATCGCGAGCACTATTTCCATATAGACCCATATCCAGATGATGGACAGTCGTTTCACTGGAGTGAGCGACCGATCACCCGTGGTAACCGGCACTATCGTGGTGATGGTGCCGCGCCGTATCACGAACTGGTAGGTGACGCCGCGGGCCATGTTGGAATCCTGGGCTCCACCCGCGAACAAGGCCGCGCGCGCTGACGCATCCAGTGCAGGGATATCGATGCGGTCACCAGCTTGCAGTCCTTGCGGTAGAGGTGCGCCGCTGATCGGTTCGACGACTGCCGTGTGCGCATCCACAAAGCGTGGAGTGAAAGGCAAGAAACCAAGATTGAATGCCGCATATCCGTTGAATGCGAGCAATGCGACAATGGCGAGGGTGACTGAGATGAGGACAGCGCGATAACGAGTCATAGACTACACTCCCAATTATTCTGTGCTTTTGATCGGAATCGTCAGGCGAGATTGCCGCCACGGGCGGTCAGTTTATTGAGCATATGGAGCGGACGCGGCTCATATGCCGGGCTGAAGCAACAACGATCTCCCCAATTAAATTTAAACTGACGCATAACGGAACCGCAGGTCCGCCAGACAGATATGCACCCGGCCACGTATAGCCCATCCCCGCAACTATGCTAGTCTATGCTGAAATCCACCCCTGTCATTAGAACCAACGCTATAGGAGCTTCCGTCATGTCAAGAAAGATTGCGATTTTACTGGCGGTGTTTGCCAGTCTCGCGTTTTCAGCCAGTACCTTCGCCAACGCCAAGCCCGCGCCATTCCCTCTTATCCAGGGGTACGGTATGGTAAAACCGCTGCCGGCTACTTCGCCGCAACCCAGCAAGTACAAGATTTATAAGGTAGTCTTTGACTTGGACGAGGGCGGCGATGCCAGCAAAGTCAACAGTGGACTTGAAACGGTCGCACAGGCGGTCAACGCGTTCGCCTCCGCCGGGGTTGCCAAGAAAAACCTCAAATTCGTGGTCGTGATCCACGGCGATGCCACGCCCATCGTGTTGGCTGAAGGCGGCTACAACACCCGTTTTCATGTCGCCAACCCGAATACGGACCTGATCAACAAACTCAACGCCGTTGGTGTACAACTGCTGGTGGATGGCCAGGCCCTTATCAAGCACCAGATCGAAGGCGCTGAGGTGAATTCGAATGTCGAAGAGACTTTGTCAGCCGCGACCACGCTGGTTATTTACCAAGAACACGGCTATCAACTTTACCTGCCGTGATCTGTCCTGCCGGTAGGCACTGAGTCAGTCTCTAAATAAAACGGACTTGACCGGCAAGTAATCGAAAATAATCAAACCAGGCGGCCCGCTCCGGGGGCCGCCTTTTTTATATTTCCTTCAACATTCATGTCCGACATTGCCCTGGCGTATAGTTGAGGTCAGCGCACGCTGGGGCTGAACCAGCGGACAGCCGCTTGTTGCCGTTGATCGCATACCTTGTCTAATGGAGAAAGCGCGATGAACCCAATCAAAATTATTGCAATCCTGCTGATAGTCGCCGGCTTACTGGGACTGGTATACGGTGGATTCAACTATCAAAAATCCAGCCATGAGACCACCATCGGACCGATACAATTGGCGGTGAAACGCGAGGGCCATGTGAATGTGCCCATGTGGGCGGGCGTGGGCGCCATCGTGCTCGGCGGAGTGCTGCTGCTGTTGCCGGGTCGCAAGAAATAGAGTTCCAGGTGGTGCACTAGGCCGTATTCATCGACCATTGATATGCACCAGAGTTGCACTACATCCGGCGCGTGGCTTTGATACATGCAGGGCTCATTGCGAACCCACATGGCAAAGTGGTTGTTGCCTGCGGATGCTGGTCACGCTCACTTTTGGTTCATAACCAGGCCCCAAACGGGATCCTGATCTTGACCGGCATCCCTAGGCAGACAACAACCAGCTGTTGATAAAACTACTCCAGAATCCGAAAGCCGTCATTGATCTGGATTATGAACGCAGGCATTGCAGCCACGCCATTTATTGACACTTGCAGTACAGGAGGGGCTGACGGTCCCAGATTAGCTCGTTGCCCCCGGTTTGGCATTGCCCGCCTGTGAGAGCAGCGTTCCGACCATCGCCGAGAGATCCCCCATGTTCGCCGGCACCACCGTAACGGTGGAATTCTTGGCGATGAGCCCCTACTGCCGGAGTTTTAAATGCACCCCTCAGGCTCCGAGGGGATGCACATCACGTTCAATTTCCTGGAGCAGCGGTTTCGACAGGGTTTTGAGGTCATAGGTCTGCTGCGGGTTCATCCAGAATTCCGGCGTGGTATTGAAGAAACGCGCAAGCCTCATGGCGGTATCCAGCGTCACCGGGCGTTCTTCATTCACAATTTCATTGATGCGCGAGGGTGTAACCCGCAGGCGTACGGCAAGCGCATGGGGCGTCATGTCCAAGGGCTCAAGATATTCCGCCCGCAGCACTTCGCCGGGATGGATGGGGCGCATCTTGTTACGCGCATTCATATTCACGTTTCCTAGTCACACATGCGTGCGGCAATCACTCAGCCCTTCACTCCCGGCTTGGCATTCCCCGCCTGCGACAGCAACGACCCCACCATGGCGGAGAGATCGCCCATGTTCGCCGGCACCACCGTGACGGTGGAATTCTTCGCGATGAGTCCCCACTGCTGCACCCACTGCTGGCCCAGCTGATAGTGCAGCGCTTCGGCGCCGCCTTCGCCAGCCACGGCTTTGCCGATGTCGGAAATCGCCTTGGCGGTGGCCATGGCCACGGTGGCGATGGCCTGGCCCTGACCGTCGGCGCGCAGGATCGCGGACTGGCGCTCGCCTTCGGCGTTGTTGATCTGGCTCTGCTTCTGGCCTTCCGACTGGTTGATGGCCTGCTGGCGTTCGCCTTCGGATTTGGCGATGGCGGCGCGCTTCTGGCGTTCGGCGGTGAGCTGCAGTTCCATGGCTCTCTGGATCTCGTCCGGCGGCGTGAGATTGCGGATCTCGTAACGCAGCACTTTCACGCCCCAACTGGTGGCGGCCTGGGTAAGCACATCCACCACGCCCCGGTTGAGCGTATCGCGCTGTGACAGGCATTCATCCAGCGCCAGCTTGCCGACTTCGGCACGCATGGTGGTCTGTACCAGCTGCACCACCGCGGTAATCACATTGCTGGTGCCGTAGGCGGCGTTCTGCGCGTCGGTGATCTGGTAGTAGAGCACCCCGTCCACCGACAGGCGCGTATTGTCCCGGGTGATGCACACCTGCTCGGGCACGTCCATGGGAATCTCGCGCATGTCGAATTTGTAGGCCACGCGGTCGAAGAACGGCACGATGATCTGGATGCCCGAAACCAGCACCCCGTGGAACTTGCCCAAGCGCTCGATGACCCAGGCCTGCTGCTGCGGCACGATGCGCACCGCGCGGACGATCATGACCGCCGCCCACAGGATGATGAGTAAACCGAAAATTGCGGAAATGGAAATGCCCATGAACTACTCCTTAACCAGTGAAAGTATGCTTGTCAGCCAGTGGCCTTGATGCGCAGCCGCGAGCCGTCGCGCGCCACCACTTCGGCGCGGGCGCCGATCTTCGGCCGCTCGCCGCCTTCCCACACCGCTTCCCACAGGGAATCGCGGTACTTGACCTTGAGAGCGCCGTTATTGTCCTCCGCCACCGTCACCAGCGCGCCCTTGTCCATGTCGTCCAGACGGCTGTTGGTGCGGCTGGCCTGCAGGCGTCGGCGCAGCAGATGCGCCAGCGGCAGCGCAATGACCACCGCCACCGCGAACACGATGGCCGCCTGCCACCAGACCGCAGGGTACAGCCAGGTGTAAAGCGCCGTGGCCAGCGCCGCGAACGACAAGCCCGCCAGATAAAAAGTGAGGGTGGCCATTTCCATGACCGCCAGGATGATCCCGGCCGCCAGAAATACCAGCGACATCCAATGATGCATGC
Organism: Gammaproteobacteria bacterium; assembly: GCA_027317045.1. Taxonomy (GTDB): domain Bacteria; phylum Pseudomonadota; class Gammaproteobacteria; order Natronospirales; family REEB76; genus REEB76. The sequence continues at coordinate 1,217 of DAHVFI010000166.1, read as the reverse complement.
GATTCTCCCGAGTGAAAATATCAATGTCTTATGGAGCTATCATACCGCGCCGCTGGTGAGCGCGGCGGGAAATTCTGCTGCCGCTAGAATTCCCGCTTGAAAACCAGTTGCACGCCGTGACGCGCACCGCTGGTGGCATAGATGCCCACGGAACCGGTGCGGTCCAGGTAATAGGCAAAACCGAAATAGGCGCCGGTGGAATGCGCGGCGGAAAAATCCTGACGACCATTGACGGTGCCGGTATCGTTTTCGGTGCCGTCGAAATGCTGGTAATAGCCGCCCGCGGATACGCGCCAGCGCCACAAGCGCAACACCGGCCCCAGGGAAACGAAGCTCGAGTACCAGGTCACATCCGCTTGCTGATTCTGCCCCTGGTAACTCATGTCATGCCAGGTGTAACCGGCGTGGAAATCAAGATCCCAATAATTGCCGAGCATCGGCCGCCAGGCGACGAACAATCCCAGGAACGGGCCGTAGCCGTCGGCGAGCGCATTGAGGGTGGGGTTGTTCACGCCGGCGGTCATGTAACCGCCCTGCAGGCCGAAGCCCGCATCCGGCGCCAGCGGTTGCACGAAGGTGATGCCGTAGCGGCTGATGTCGGCCCGATGATTGCCGTCGGCGTAGGCAAAATCCGTGTGATACTGGCCGAGATCCACCGATGAACTCATGCCCGGCGAATAGATATCGTTATCGCCCGCGTGCGCCACGGTGGCGCCAGTGCATACGACCAGCAGTAACCCCAGCGAAATCCATAGCTGTCTTTGCATCATTGCCGCTTCAAGTTTAAGCTGCGGTTAATCGTTCACGGACATCATGCAGGAAAGTAACATGCTCCGCCTATCCTGGCTGCTGGCATTGTCTCTGATCGCGCCGTTTGCAGTGGCGGATACGCCCCGTGCTTCTGTTTCCTACGACGAACTGCATGACATGCTACAGAAAGCCGCGACCGCCGGGAACGGTCTGGAGCATATCGGCATCTCATCTCTCCACGTGACTTCGGTGTTATGCGGGGTCACAGTGTCGGACATCCACCTGCAAATGCAGCCCGCCGGCAAGCCGGCAGTGGCGCTGCCATTGACAGCGGACGGCAGCCTGCAGCTACCCATGGACCCGGCGCTGTACAGGGAAAATCCGCTGATCCTGTCGAACCAGCCGAAGCACAGCCTGGAAATCAGCGCTGCCATCAAATTTATACCGCCCACCGCTGGGCCCAGCAC
>DAHVFI010000165.1 GCA_027317045.1 Gammaproteobacteria bacterium | reverse complement strand
TCCCGAAAATTAAAAATAGGACCGTACAATCAAACACGCGACCGGCTGAAAATTTTGCGCAGATCACCGTATCTTGGGCTGAAAGAGATCAGGCTTAGCAAACTCGGAACAGCGTTGAACCAAGGTCCCCGCTGTGGACGGCTCGCCGTCAACCCGGAAAATACCCTGCCGCCGGATTCTGGCCGCAGAGCATGACTGCTACACTCACGCTCCGTCGAAAAGCCTGCGCTCCACCCCATGCCTGCATACGTCCCCGTCACCCAAAACACCGAACATTCGTTATTGCGGCATCCCGCGTTCCTGCAATTCTGGTTCGCCCGCGGGGCCTCCGGATTCGCGTTCCAGATGCTGTCGGTGGCCGTGGCTTGGCAAATCTATGCCATGACCCATCGGGCGTTCGATCTCGGCATGATCGGCCTGGTGCAGTTCATACCCTCGATTGCGCTGGCGCTGGTGGCGGGACATGTGGCCGACCGCTATGAGCGCCGGCACGTGGTGCTCATCTGCCAGATCGTCGAGGGGCTGGCCGTGGGGCTGCTCGCCGTCGGCAGCTTTCTACACTGGTTCCACGAAGCCACCATCCTCACCCTGATTTTTTTCATCGGTGTCGCCAGGGCTTTCGAGTTCCCGACGCTGCAAGCGTTGCTTCCGGTTCTGGTGCCGCCCATGCTTTATCCGCGCGCCATGGCCGCCAGCGCTTCGGCGATGCAGTCGGCGATGATCATCGGCCCGGCGCTCGGCGGCTTCCTGTACGTGGCGGGAGCAGGCGTCGTGTATGCAGTATCGGCTCTGCTGTATCTGACGGCGGCTATTCTGATGTGGCGCCTCAAAACCGAACGCCCGGCGGTGCCGCGGGAACCGCCGACGCTGCGCACCGTATTCGCCGGTATCACCTTCATACGCCATCGCCCGGTGGTGCTGGGCGCCATCTCCCTGGATTTATTTGCCGTATTGCTGGGCGGCGCCACCGCGCTGCTGCCGATCTTCGCGCACGACATCCTGCATACCGGCCCCTGGGGTTTGGGGCTGTTGCGCGCCGCACCGGCCGTGGGCGCGCTTTCGATGGGCGTGTGGCTGGCGCATAGTCAGCTCAAGCGCCGTGTCGGCCGGGCCATGTTTGTTTCCGTGGCGGGTTTCGGTCTCGCCACCATCGTGTTCGCGCTCTCCACCTCCTTGTGGCTCTCGATGCTGGCCCTGGTCACCCTGGGCGCCCTCGACATGATCAGCATGGTGATTCGCTCAGCACTGGTACAACTGGAAACCCCGGATGGGATGCGCGGACGCGTCAGCGCCGTCAATGCCATCTTCATCAATACCTCGAACCAGTTGGGTGAATTTGAGTCCGGCATTACCGCCGCCTGGTTAGGGGCGGTGCCGGCGGTGCTGCTTGGCGGTATCGGCACCCTGCTGGTGGTGGGACTGTGGATGTGGATGTTCCCGGCACTGCGGCAACGGGAACGGTTGGAATCCGGAAGCCCCGCCTGAGGGATTTGCCGAAACATGGTAATCAAACCGTCCCTGGCGATTGCCAAAGCATGGCTTGAATGGTTTGCCTATTGGATGGTCACGGCTTACAACGTAAAAACACGCGCCGCGCTTATTCCGGAATTTTATTGAAACGCCGGTCTCGGACCACAGTGGATGGCTCAATGCTCAAACAGACGGATGTACCCCAGCGAATCAAAATCACCGGTATGCCAATCGCGATGGGATATTGGAGTGGCAGCGCCTGGAATCTGAATCCGCTTGGATGCTGCGCTCCACCTGAAGCGGCGCTGCAATGAAATCAGCCGATGCTGGAAAAGCATCGGCTGATTTCAGATTGCCTGATTAACGGCGAGGCGGCGGCCGGCCTGCATCGTTCTTGCGGCGTGCCGGTGGGGGTTTGGATTCGGGGCGCTGCGTGGGCAGCGGCGCCCGCCATTCGGGTTGCCTGGCATACGGGTGTGCGGGTTGTGGCGCAGGCCGTCCCATGGCGCGATAGTTATTCCGGAAGTTATTCTGCGGCGGTGGCGCAGTACGCTGCCGGTACTGCTGGGCTTTAGGACGGGCGGGCCGCATGACAGGTACTTGTTGGGGTACCCGCTGGTCACGGTTCACATTCCGATTGCTCGCACGGTTGCGTATCGTATTGTGCGCCCCCGGCTTATAAACATAGGAGTCCCGTGTCTTGTTCGCGCGCACCACGCCGGAACCGCTGAACTTTCCCGGCCGGGTGGTGGCGGCAATCTCGGGTCTGCCGCGATTCACGGAAAACCGCTGCGCGGGATTGCTCAGGGCGACACGCTCCTGGCGCATTTGTGCGGCCGTGGCGAAGGTATGGCGCTCGCGCGCGTAAGCCTCCTGTTCCGGCGTGGCCCGGACCCGGGTGCCGCCGGCGCCGCCGTTATAGCTGACGCGGCTGATATGGGTGTTATTGATCACCGTCCGGTTATAGGTATTGTGAATGTAAGTGACATTCACATTGCTGACGGCGCGATTGTAGTAAAAGTCTCGTCCGCGCCAATAGCCGCCCTCATAGCCCTCGCCCGTGTAACCGTAGCCGTAGTCAATGTCCCCGTAATAGCCCACCTGCGGACCCCAATAGCCAAGGTGCCATCGATAGAACCCACCATCCCAGCCCCACCAGCCCGGAGTCCAGAGCAGGCCGATGGCCGGCGCCAGCACCCAGGTACCGGGCACCCAGTAATAGCCATAAGGGCCGTACGCCCAATAGCCGGGAGTCCAGATATAACCCGCCGCCGGGGCGTAGGGCTGTGGATAATAGGGCAGCGGCGGGGGGCCGAAATTAACCGCAATACCAACGCTGACCTGCGCAGAGGCAACGATGGGCAGCGCCAGCAGGGGTACGGCCAGCACCCCAGCAATCATCAGTGCAGTGGTAAAGCGTTTCATGGTACATCCTCGACTTTGTGATCCTAAGAACTAAAAAACGCCGGCACATCAACAGGGTTGACCGGATGGAAACCACTCCCTGGCATATTAACTCGAATTAATAAAGTACCTGCATGCGCGTGCTGGAATCCTGTTGAAGACATTCGAAAATACCGGTGGCGTATAAGCGCCTCGCAGTCTACAGACTCCGGCCATCGAAGTGTTTGATCTTGAGAGTGGAGAGTTCCACGTCTTCGAGGCAACGCACATTGATGGCCGCCATTTTATGGCCCTTGGAATCGCTGCCTTCACCGAAGGTCGCACTCCCACAGGTGGAACAAAAGCGGTGTTTGATCCCATGTTTGTTGAAGCTGTAGCTGGAGAGAGCCGATTCCGGCGTGCTCAAATGCAGATTTTCCCGTGGCACGAACCAAAGCAGGTGCCCGCGGCGGCGGCAGATGGAGCAATTGCACTCCGTGACCTCGCCGAGTTCGCCTTCCACCTGGTAGCGGACTTTTCCGCAATGACAACTGCCTTGGTACGTCATGACCTTCGCCTCGCATGCATTTTGTCGAGAGCCGGACCGGCCAACACCGGCCCGGCTCTCGACGCTAGTGCTTAGCTGCCGCTCAATCCGCGGTCCTTGAGCATCGGACCGATCTCGGGATCGTGTCCGTAGAAGCTGCGGAACATCGTGGCATAGTCCTCGGTGTTGCCACGCGACAGAATCAGGTCGCGGAAACGCTGGCCGTTGGCGCGGGTCAGGCCGCCGTGCTGCACGCACCACTCATAGCCGTCGTCCGCCAGCATCGCGGTCCACAGATATGAGTAGTATCCGGCCTGATAACCGTTGGCCCAGATGTGCAGGAAATAGCTGGAACGGTAGCGCGGCGGCACCGGCGGCAGGTAGACGTGAGTACGCTCCAGCGCACTGGTTTCGAACTGGTCCACGTTCTGCAGCGGCGCGCCGCCCGGCAGGCTGTGCCACTGCATGTCCAGTTCCGCGGCTTCCACCAGTTCCGTCATCTTGTAGCCGGCGTTGAAATGCCTGGCGTTGATGAGCTTGTCCACCAGCTCCTTGGGCATGGGCTTGCCGGTCTTGTAGTTGATGGCGTAATGGGCCAGCACCTTGGGATCGAGGGCCCAGTGCTCGTTGAACTGCGAGGGGAATTCCACGAAGTCGCGCGCCGTGGCGGTGCCGGACAGGCTCGGATATTCCTGGTCCGCGAAAAAGCCGTTGAGGGCGTGGCCGAACTCGTGGAACATGGTGACCACGTCGCCGAAGCTGATGAGCGCGGGCTGGCCCGGCACCGGCTTGGTGAAGTTGCCGACGTTGTAGATCACCGGCATCTGATGCAGCAGCTTCGATTGCACGACGAAATTATCCATCCAGGCGCCGCCGGATTTGTTGTCGCGCTTGAAGTAGTCGCAGTAGAACAGGCCCAGCGGCTTGCCGTTGTAGTCGTACACCTCGTAGACGCGCACGTCTTTCTGGTAAACGGGAATGTCGTGGCGCCGCTTGAAAGTCACGCCGTAGAGTTCATGGGCGGCGTAGAACACGCCGTCCTCCAGCACGCGATAGACCTGGAAATACGGCTTGATCTCCGATTCATCGAGATTGTATTTCTGTTTGCGCAGCTGCCCGGCGTAGAAATCCCAGTCCCAGGGTTCGAGTTTGAACTTGCCGCCATCCTTGTAAATGATCTGCTGGAGCTCGGCCGCTTCCTCGGCCGCCCGGTGGGTAGCGGCGGGCGCCAGCTGATCCAGGAAAGCGTCGACGTTCGCCGGCGTCTTGGCCATCTGGTCGGTCAGCCGCCAGGCGGCGAAGTCCGGGTAGCCGAGGAGCTGCGCCTTCTCGGCGCGGATCTGCGCGATGCGCGCAATGGTGGCGCGGGTGTCGTCCGGGCCGCCGCGCTCGGTGCGGTTCCAGGACGCGTCGAAGAGCCGCTTGCGGGTGGCGCGGTCGGTGAGCTGCGACAGCAGCGGCTGCTGGGTGGTGTTCTGGAGCGTGATCACCCACTTGCCCTTGAGGCCGCGGGCCTTGGCGGCATCGGCTGTCGCCTCCAGCTCGGCCCGGGAAAGGCCGGCCAGTTGCGCCTGGCTGCTCACCACCAGTGCGGCCGATTGGGTACCGGCCAGGAGCTGGTTCATGAATTTTGCGCTGAGCGTGGCTTGTTCCTCGTTGAGCTTCTTGAGCCTGGCGCGGTCGGCGCCGGTGAGCTGGGCGCCCGCATGCACGAACTGCTGGTGGTAATACCAGATGAGCCGCCGAGATTCGGGGCTGAGCTTGAGGCGGTCGCGTTCCTGATAGATGGCCTGCACGCGCTTGAACAGCCTGGAATTGAGGAAGATCGCGTCATTCGCCGCAGCCAGTTGCGGCGCGATTTTCTCCTGCACCTGCTGCAGCGCGGGGTCGGTGTTGGCGGAACTCACGCCGTTGAAGACTCCCATGGCGCGGTGCAGCAGGCGGCCGCTCTTCTCCAGCGCCACCAGGGTGTTATCGAAGGTAGGCGGCGCCGGGTTGCCGGCAATCTTCCCGACCTCCGCCAGCTGACGCTTGATGCCCGCCTCGATGGCCGGCAGGTAGTCGCTGTCCTTGATCTTGTCGAAGGGCGGCGCATGGAACGGCAGCGTACTGACGCTCAACAGCGGATTGGTCCGTGGCGCGGCGGCTTGCGAGGCCATGGCGGTGCCTTTATTGGTATTGGCGAGTGCGGAAGAAATCGGAAGTGCGCCGAAGACCAGCGCGCCGGCGAGCGTGAGCATAAGGGTGCGAATCATCACGGAGCTCCTCGTCTTGGTTAAACAGGCCGGCCGGTGACCCGGCGCGGAACCGCACTTTACCCGGAGTCCGCTTTGGGGCCAAGAGTACCCCAATACCCAGCGGCCGATTCAGCGGACCCATTAAGCTGTGGTTCGCAATGGCCAGCGTCCCAGGACATGCTGCGCGCTGCGGGCCGGGATGCTGTGGATTAGCAGGAATTCACGCACCGACCATGTGACCGGCTCCGTGGGCCGCGATGTCAGCACTTGCTCGTCATACAGCAAGGTCACGTGCGGTACGAACGGGTGGTCGAGAAACCGGCCCAAGCCGGCCGCCGCCAGACGCTCGCCCATCTGCCGTTGAAACGCCAGCAAGCACTGCAGACCCGCGTCGCCGCGCAATACCAGCGGATGCTTGCGTGAGCGGCCGGGAAAACTCGATACACGGTCGAACCTGGCCTCAAACGCGGAGGCTTCGACGCGGTCGGCGGCCTGTTTTGCCGAAGTAATCAGCGCCTGCGGCAATCCAGCATAGTCGCCGAGGAAGTGCAGCGTCACGTGCAAGCGCTCGCTCCGCGCTGGATTGCCGCGCAGCGCGTGTTCGCGACGCAGCGCCTGTGCCAAGCGGCTGATGTCCGCGGCGGTGTCCGCATCGGGGAACACCGCGAAGAACAGGCGCTCGCCCGGCTGCGGCGCCTGGATGCCGCCCGCTGCAGGCAATGCCCCGGATAATAATGGCTTAGCGGCTTTCATCGGACGGTCGCCTGCAAAATCCGCATTTTACCTGGAGTCGAAATATCAGGAAAACGCGGCACATGGGCAGCCTATACGGCGTTCAGAGCAATAAAGTGTCAAAGCCCACGTCATCTCGGCCGCGAAACCCCAGCCTAATCCCTTGTTTATTTTGTTCGATTAAAAACGAGGGTGGGAGCTTCCTCCCACCCTCATTCAGTCGTGGTTGATACTGCTTAACTTCTCAGGTCCACACACGCTTGACAATGCCCAAGAAACTTCAGTGCCCTCAATGTTTGCGACTCGAATAAGCGGCGTTGTTGCGATCGTCGTCGTGCGTGGGGATCGCCATAAAAGCCTTCATCACGCCAGAACTTGGATCGTATGCCAGCCCCGTAATCACGCCGTTATCGTTAATATCCTGTGCATCGGTGAGGATCAGGGATGTGCCCGGCACCACGAGAGAGTTGAGATTCGTTATGACGCCGTTTTGCCAGATGAAAGCTTGCCCGTAAGGGCTTGAGCCAAGAGATATACCTACCACCTCACCCCGGTCATTAACGCCCAGGGCTTCGCTGACGACATCGCCCTGGAGCGTACCCAGATCACAGGTACCGGTGGTTGTTTCGCCGTTACACGTGAATGGCTTCCGGGACCAGAAGAAAGCATGGAAGTTTGGGCTGCCAACCGCATCACCGGGCAAATCGGAGAAACCCACCACATCGCCCCGGTTATTGATATCCATGGGCGTGTTCCAGTAGGTCCCACCCAGAGTGGGCATGATGCGGACCACCGCGTCATGGCGCCACATCACCATGTGCTCGGCGGTCTCGCCTCCAACAGCACCGCCGCAAAGACCCGAAATACCCACTACCTGGCCTTTCTGGTTAATGGCGGTGGCCGCTCCGTCCAGATCACCGGGATACGGAGGCAATTCCGCAGCCTGGTACTGGCCGTTTTTTTTCGTCCACATGACGGCCTCGAACTGCAGCACCTGATTATTGGCGTTGCAGGTTGGATCTTGAATCGTATTTTCCGCCCAGCCGACGATTTGGCGGCGGTTGTTGACGCCGGTGGCAAAACCATTGTCGCCTCCGAGAGTTGGGAGCTCCGCCATCACACCGTTCTTCCAAACAAAACCGCGACATACATGCCCATCAGATGGAGCCGAATAGAATATCGCGGCCGCACAACTCCATTCCTCCCCTCGCGGTTGCAAAGCGGCAGTCTCAGAGATGCCCACGATCACACCGTTATTGTTGCGGTTCGGCCAAGCCACGGCGCTGTCAGGTCCGCCGAGTGTGCCCAAGTCGATGGGAAAACCGTTGAGCCAAAGTTCCGCGTGCATGGTCGTGCTCCCCGGCAAGTCAGCTTCCCCGGCGACCCAGTCCAGGTTGTTGATGCTGCTGCCGAGATTGCCTATACCGTAGGGCACCCCGGTTCCACCGAGCGGGTTGCCGAGGTCAATGATGCGATATTGAACTGTGTCACCATACGCGGTGACTGCCAACAATAAAGCGATGAGTAAGGCAAAACCTGCGATCAAAGTTTTCATGACATCCTCCTGCGTAACCGATCGGGCGCTCGGCACCACAGCCTGAGCATGGGATCGGGGCTTTAGAAAATATGTAACCCGTTGCTTTTTACAAGCAACAGGAATCACTGCGCAGCTTGAATATAGATTTTATCCGCCAGATTGCTCGCCATTTTCAGACGCCATTATTCGCGGGCTTGGTAATGTGTAAGCCGCCCTCCCCTATAGACAAGAACTGTCGAAATGTCACGGGTAATGGGCGAAGACAGACGCAGCTCAAAAATTGAGCATGCAAGCGCTTTGAATAAATCCAGAATCCGCGCGGGTGCCGCCGCCGATTGCAGCCTCTAAAAGTGCCGGTGCTCGCAGGCGGTCGGTGGGAGGCCTTCAGCGTACGGCTCCCGGGCCGAATGCATCATTATTGCCGCACTTGCCTTATACTGCGTCATCAACAGGAAGGAATCCCCGTGGCCAAGGTTAACTATCGGTTCGACAAGCGCCAGCGCGACATGGCCAGGCAGAAGAAACAGGAAGACAAGCGCGCGAAAAAACTGGCCAAGAAAGCGGCGGCGGCACCCGGCGAGAGCGGCCCAAGCATACCGCAGGATGAAACCCCTTAGCCATTTCCGCAAGACCCAAACCGATCGTATTTGAATCAGACGTCGTCTTCCGATGAGACTTCGACGCTCGGCTTCCCGGACTCGTCCATGGCGACCGCAATCTCAATAGGCCGGCAGCACACCTGGCAGTCTTCGATATAGCTCTGGTTCTCCAGCGAGCAATCCACGCTGATCTCGATGCGCTCGCCGCAATAGGGGCATTGGATCTCGACGGCCTCGGTGCGGTTCATGTCAGCCACTATCCGTCAATCAAATCAGCGCGCGGTTCGGACCACCACCGTCTTTTCCGTGCCTTCGCCGGCCAGCGCCCAGATCCAGGCGAGCACACACAGGATCAGATTGCTATGCCCGTAGTTGTAAGTGGCCAGGATCGCCACCAGCAGGCGCGGCGCGAAAATCCAGCCCAGCCACCACAACAGGCCGCCGAACGGCACGCTCGATAACAGCAGCGTCAGCCGCGGGAAAAAACACATGAACACAATGAACCACAG
>DAHVFI010000113.1 GCA_027317045.1 Gammaproteobacteria bacterium | reverse complement strand
CCAATACCACCATGCCTTTGCTGCACACCGCCAGCGGCTGCGGAGCGACCCTGGGTGAATATCCGTTGCTGGTGGCGGATCCGCGTGCCGTCACATTCAGTAGGCGCAGCCGGGATATCAGCGATTTTCTTGTCGGTCAGGATCAACTTAAGCAAATCAGATTCAAGCCCTTACCGGCAACGGTGCTGCTGCATACTCCCTGCACCCTGAAAAATGTACTCAAGACCGGTAAGTCTGTGGCTGAGTTGTTGCGCCGTATCCCGGAACTGAAACTGGAAATTATGCCGGACAGTACCGGCTGTTGCGGCGCGGCCGGCAGTTATGTGATGAGCGAACCGCAGATGGCGGACCGCCTCGCGGATCACATCGCGACGGCCGCGGGAAAAACCCATCCCACCATCGTAGTCACATCGAATGTCGGTTGTAGTCTGCACTTGCGAGCCGCTCTGCAACGTCACGGCCTGGAAATACCACTGTTGCACCCGCTCGAACTATTGGCGCGGCAACTGCCCGACGCGCCGTGCGTCAGCGCTATAATTCCCGCATGACCACCAGCCGCTCCCTCGGCCCCCTGGACCGCATCATCACCGAGCTGGATCGGGCGCTGCGCACCGCCTTCCCGGCTGCCTGCCATACGGCCGCACGCGCCAACCCGGCAGCAGCGCACACACAAGATGATTTAACCGTACAGGAAAGCCAACTCTCCGGACGGCTCATGCGCGTCAATCATGCCGGGGAAGTAGCTGCGCAGGCGCTGTACCAAGGGCAGGCATGCACCGCCCACAGTGATGCGGTACGCAGCGGCATGGCGCAATCTGCCGCCGAGGAAATTGATCATCTGGCCTGGTGCGAGCAACGTCTTCAGGAACTGGATGCCAGTGCCAGCAAGCTTGATCCCGTCTGGTACCTGGGTTCTTTTGCTATCGGCGCCCTGGCAGGGATCGTTGGCGATAAATTCAGCCTGGGCTTCGTGGCCGAAACCGAGCGCCAAGTGACTGAACACCTCGACAGACATCTGCAACGCCTGCCCGCGGACGATCACAAAAGCCGTGCCATTCTGGAGCAGATGCAACAGGACGAAGCCCGCCACGGCAGCATCGCCACCCACGCCGGCGGCAGCGCCATGCCGGCGCTGGTGCGTACCTTGATGCGGTTCACATCGAAACTAATGACTGAAACCGCCTATTGGCTTTAGCTGGGGAATCTCCTCAGGGGCCGGCTTCTCACACCTCCATGTGTTTCCAGGTACATTCAGGTAAAGCCCAGGACAATAAGGGCAACCCCGACCGCCACCATGGCATAGCCGCGCACCCGGCTGCGGCTGAAGCTGATGTTTTGCCGCTCCGGCTGCAGCAGATGGCGCATGTTTTTAAGGCTGTTGAACCGGCTGTGGGTGATTTCTTCCGATTTCAGCCAGTCTCCCTGTTTTACGTCCTTGGCACCGCTGGCGATGCTCCACAGGATAACCACGCCGTAGAGGATAGCCAGCACACCGGCAGCGACAAATAAACTGTTGATGCCTTTCATATCAAAAACCTGCCTCGATCATTCTGCGCAATTCCCAATGGCGAGCGTCCCTGGATATTACGCCCGCGAACGCTTTCCGGCATCTGGTTTTCAACCGCGAGCAAAGGCATTCAGTTTCCCGGGCCAGGAATTCGTCCTTTCAGGAATCAAAGCGGGCCGCAACACGGTAAACCGTCGCACCGACTGTGCGTAAAGATGCGGTAGGGGGCGTGTTTCGCGCCGCCCAAACTCATCCTGGGGAATCGGTGCGACGCGACGTGGACAGCGCAACAATCCCGCGGTTCGGTATGGCCGCCGTCAATCGCCTCCTGGGACAGTGCCAGGTGCGGCGCGTAGCTGCCAAAACGATGGTCACCGGTGCCGGTGAAGCCCCCGGTTCCCTGTACTTTGTCATGGAGGGTTCCGTGGCGGTCATCAGCAAAGACGAAAATGGCAACGAGATCGTGGTGTCCTACTTGAATCGCGGTGAATTTTTCGGCGAAGCCGGCTTGTTTCAGCAAATACCTGCGTGCAGTGTCTGGGTGCAGACCCGCAAAGAATGCCTGTTGGGAGAAATCAATTATCGGCGTTTCCGTGAACTCGCGCGTAACGATCCGGAGCTGTTGTTTGAGCTCGCAAGCCAGCTTGCAGCGCGCCTCGGAACCATAACCCTCAAGGTACGGGATCTGGCTTTTCTGGATGTCCGTGGTCGCATTGCGCGCGGCTTGCAGGATCTGTGCGCACAACCGGATGCCATGACCCATCCGGACGGTATGCAGATACGCGTGAGCCGCCGGGAACTTGGACGCATCGTGGGCTGCTCGCGGGAGATGGCGGGACGTGTGCTGAAGTCGCTGGAAGACAAATCACTTATTGCCGCGAACGGCAAAACCATCGTGGTCTTCGGCGCACGCCCGGCCAGCGACAAGACCATAATGCCGCGCCAACTCCGCGGCAAATAACGGTTTCAATCACAGAACAGTTCGCGCAGTTTCGCGCCCGGATCCGGCGCGCGCATGCAGGTTTCACCGACCAAGAAAGACCGCACGCCGTGAGCGCGTAAATCCTGCACCTGCGCGTGCGTACCGATGCCGCTCTCGGTAACTACCATCCGGTCAGCGGAAATTCTCGGCAGCAGTGCCAGAGTCGTCTGCAAATGTGTCTCGAAAGTGCGCAGATCGCGGTTGTTGATGCCGATGAGCGGCAGATTCAACGGTAAAACCCGAGCCAGCTCCGTTTCGTCATGCACTTCCACCAGCGCATCCATGCCAAGATCGTCGCTGAGCGCCGCCAGGTCGCCAAGCATGGCATCGCCCAGCGCCGCCACAATCAGCAGGATGGCATCGGCACCCAATATCCGTGATTCGTACACCTGCCAAGGGTCCACGATGAAGTCCTTGCGCAGCACCGGCAATGTGCAAGCCTGTTTGGCGGTACCCAGGTAAGCGGCATCGCCGTGGAAGTAGGTTTTATCCGTCAGCACCGACAGACAGGTGGCACCGCCCGCGGCATAGCTGGCGGCGATGCCGGCCACGTCGAAATCCGACCGTAAGATGCCCTTGCTGGGGGAGGCCTTCTTGATCTCGGCAATCACCGCCGGCGAACCGGCAGCGGTGCGCCGCTGCAGCGCTGCCAGAAACCCGCGGCTGGGCGGCAAGCCCGCAAGCGCCCCGCGCAAATCTGCCAGTGGCCGCCGTTTGCTTTGCTGCGCCACTTCTTCGGCCTTGCGCAATAAAATGCGCTTCAGCATCTCAGGTGCAGCATTCATCGGCTCGCCTCCGCAAGACGTTCGAGCCGCCGTTGCGCTTCACCGCTGCATAGGGCTTCCCGCGCGCGCTCCACGCCCGCCGGCAGCGTGTTGGTCACACCAGCCGCATAGATGGCCGCGCCGGCATTAAGCGCCACTATGTCGAACGCCGCGCCCTGCGTGCCGGCAAATACCTGACGTATGAGCGCCGCGCTGCCGGCCACATCCGTTACTTTGAGCGTATCCAGCGGTTGTGACCGGAGGCCGAAATCCTCCGGCCGCAGGGTGTAGCTGCGAAGCTGGGCGTGTTGCAACTCGGTCACGTAGGTGGGTGCCGCGATGCTGATCTCGTCCAGTCCATCCTGGGAATGCACCACCAGCACGTGACGGCTGCCGAGGGTGCGTAATACCTTGGCAAGCGGTTCCAGCCAACGCTGCGCGAACACACCCAAAAGCTGGTACGGCGCGCCCGCGGGATTGGTGAGCGGCCCCAGCAGATTGAATAACGTGCGCGTACCCAGCTCCCTGCGCGGTGCCGCCGCATACTGGGTGGCGCTGTGATGTTGCGGCGCGTACAGAAATCCAATGCCAATCTCCTGAATACACCGGGCGATGCGCTCCGGCGGCAAGTCCAGTTTGACTCCCAGCGCCTCCAGCACGTCGGCGCTGCCGGAACTGCCGGACATGGCGCGGTTGCCGTGCTTGGCGACATGTCCGCCCGCCGCCGCCGCCACGAAGGCGGCGGCGGTGGAGACGTTGAACAGACGCGCGCCATCGCCGCCGGTGCCGCAAGTGTCCACCAGATGCGCTTGGCTGACAGTCACGTGCACTGCCAATCCGCGCATGACGGCCGCCGCCGCCGCGATTTCCTCCACGCTCTCGCCCTTGGCACGCAAACCGGCCAAAAATCCGCCGATCTGGATGGGCGTGGCGCCGCCGGTCATGATC
>DAHVFI010000112.1 GCA_027317045.1 Gammaproteobacteria bacterium | reverse complement strand
GATCATGACTGGAGTCGTCTGGTATCGGCCAGCGGCCTGCTGCGCGAGGCGCCGCTGTTCATCGACGAAACCGGCTCGCTGTCGCCGCAGGAACTCGCCGGCCGCGCGCGGCGCATGGCGGCGAAGCAGAAGCTGAGCCTGATCGTCGTCGACTATATCCAGTTGATGCAGGTGCCGGGTAACCGCGAGAACCGCACCAACGAGATCTCCGAGATCTCGCGCTCGCTGAAGGCACTGGCCAAGGAGCTGAAGCTGCCGATCATCGCGCTGTCGCAGCTCTCGCGCGGCGTGATGACCCGACAAGACAAGCGCCCGATCATGTCCGACCTGCGCGAATCCGGTTCCATCGAGCAGGACGCGGACCTGATCGCCTTCATCTACCGCGACGAGGTTTACGACAAGGACAGCCCCGACAAGGGCATGGCGGAAATCATCATCGGTAAGCAGCGTAACGGCCCCATCGGCACGGTACAGGCCACTTTCCTGGGTGCCTACACACGCTTTGAGAATTACATCCCCGAGGATCCGGGGGGGTACACGTGAGCCGCGCCACCGGCGCCGTCATCAATCTTTCCGCGCTGCGCCACAATTTACAGCGCGTGCGTGAGCTGGCACCGCAAGCGCGCATCATGGCGGTGGTGAAAGCCAATGCCTACGGACATGGCATCGTGCCGGTCGCCCGTGCGCTGTCTGCCGCTGATGCGTTTGCGGTCGCCTGTCTGGAGGAGGCCCTGGAAATCCGGCATGCGGGTCTGGCGCATCCCATCGTGTTGCTGGAGGGCGTGTTCAGCGCGGTGGAACTGGAGGAGGCGGCCCATAACGGCTGTGAAGTGGTGGTGCACGATGCCGGCCAACTCGCGCTGCTGGAAGGTTCGCGTCTGCAGCACACCTTGAGCGTCTGGCTCAAGGTGAACAGCGGCATGCATCGCCTGGGATTCCCGCCATCGCAGACACGGGGACTGTGGGAACGACTTGGCAAGGCGCGCGCTGTGCGCAGCCCGGTGCGGCTGATGACGCATCTGGCCTGTGCCGATGAAACCGCCAACCCGCGTACGCGATTGCAGCTGGAAATTTTCGCCGCAGCCACCGCCGGTATCCACACGGAACGCAGCATCGCCAATTCCGCGGGTATTCTCGCCTGGCCGGACAGTCATGCGGACTGGGTGCGGCCGGGAATCCTTTTATACGGCGTTTCGCCATTCACTGGGCGCTGTGGCGCGCAGGAGGGACTGGTGCCCGCCATGACCATGTCCACCACGCTTATTAGCGTGCAGCAGGTGAGCAAAGGCGAGGCGGTGGGCTACGGCGGTGCTTGGGTGGCGCCGGAAGACATGTACATCGGCATCGCTGCCATCGGTTACGGTGACGGTTATCCGCGGCATGCGCCCAACGGCACGCCGGTACTGGTGAATGGGCTACGCGCGTCGCTGGCGGGGCGGGTATCCATGGACATGATCGCGGTGGATTTGCGCGGGCTGCCGCATACCCAAGTGGGCGATTCCGTGGTGCTGTGGGGTCCAGAGTTGCCGGTAGAGGAGATCGCGCGCGCCGCCGGCACTATCCCCTACGAGTTGCTTTGCGGCGTCACTCAGCGGGTGAAATTCGGCGTGGTGGAGGAAAACACAATATCTGCCCGCTCAGCAGCAGGCGCGCACGGTTAAGCCGCTGAATTCGTTGGATTGTCAGGTGTTCAAAAGCGAATAAAAGCCCATCTTTACGCCCGCCAGTTCGATCACGTCGTTGTCACCCAGCTTGCGTGCTTCAGCGCCGATTTCCCTGCCGTTCACCGTGGGGAACCCTTGGCCCTCTCCGCTTTCCACATGCACCACATAGAAACCGTCCGCACGGCGCGTGATGGCGGCCACCTGCACCCCGGGCCGGCCCAGCGTGGTGAGTGCTTTGGTCAGTTCCAGTTCCTTGCCGGCGAAACCGCCGGAGAGCACCTGTAATTTCCCCTTGGGCAGGGCAGTCTTGGTGGTCTCGCCCACGGGAGCGGTGCCGGCTCCTGATTGAGCGATAGCGCGGTTGACGCTGTCGAGGCTTGGCGCCCCCGGCAGGCTTGAGGTTCCTGGTTTGATGACCATGGTGTGCTCGAACTCATCTTCACCTTCCCTGCCGCGGCCACTCAGGTACTTGAGCTGGTGGCGGCCAATGGTGATTACATCGCTATCCTGGAGCGCGTGTTTCTTGATGAGCTTGCCGTTAACGTAAGTGCCGTTGGTGCTGTTGAGATCCTCCAGGAACGAATCCTTGAGGATATTGAGGATCAAGGCGTGATGGCCGCTGACGGCCATGTTGTCTATGTGAATATCATTGTCAGACAGTCGGCCGAGGGTATAGCGTTCCTTCTCGAGCTCGTATTGAGCGAGTTCTTGCCCGTCCAGCGTGAGTATGAGCTTGCCCATGGGTCTGCCTCGTTAGTGTCAGTTCCTGTGAAATGCGATCGGACCGTGCCGACACCTCATGAAAACCAATCGGTAAATCGATCGAAGAAGCCTTTTTTCTCGTTCTCAAACGAAGTGATAGGTTTGGCCAGCACTACCGAAACGTTATCACGACCGCCATTGTCATTCGCCAGCTTTACGAGCTGCTGCACCGCAGTTTCAAGATTATCACTAAACGTATCCACGGTTAAGTGAATATCCGGCTCCGGAACCATATCATGCAGGCCGTCGGTGCAGAATAGGTAAATATCCCCCGGCAGCGCCACGTCTTCCTGCAGGTCCACCTGTACCAGGGGGTCGATACCAAGGGCACGGGTAACCAGATTCTTGTTGAGTGAGCGTCTGGCTTCCTCCAGCGTGTAGAAGCCCCGTGTCACCAGTTCCTGCAGCAGCGAGTGGTCGCTGGTGATCTGCTCAAAATGTCCGCGGCGCAGACGGTAAACCCGCGAATCTCCCACGTGGGCAATGGATACGCGGTTGTTATAGAACAGCGCGGCCACCACCGTGGTACCCATGCCTTCGCATTGCGGCTGGCTTTTGGCGGTATCGTGGATCACTTCGTTGGCCCGCATGATGGCGTTGCGCAGCAGCATGCTTTCATGGGAGTAGCCGCTCTCGCTGATGCCGTGGTGTTTGCATATCTCATCTAGGCCGCTGGTGATGAATTCCTGGATGATTTCCACCGCGATGCCGCTGGCGATCTCGCCGGCTTTATAGCCGCCCATGCCGTCGGCCACCACCACCAAGCCGATCTCCAGGTCGGTAAGGATGGCGTCCTCATTGTTGGGCCGCAGCATGCCTTTGTCCGTGCGGCCCACGAAATCAAGTTTGCCCTGATAACCCATGGCTTGCCTGGTTCCTCTAGTGCGCGATGTTTGCGGTGCAAGCACGCAGGTCGCGAGCGAAGTCCGCACCGTGCTGATAGCGCAGTTCGGGATTTTTCTGCAAGGCCTTGTCCATGAGCGTGTTTACGCAAACCGGCAGATCCGGGCGCACGCTGGTGACCGGCGCGTGCGTCTCGTTGGCGATCTTGAACATGAGCGTAGCCATGGATTCCGCCCGGAACGGCAATTGTCCGGTGAGCATTTGGTAGAGGGTCACGCCCAGAGAGAACAGATCCGAGCGCCCATCCACTTTGCGGCCGGCGAGTTGCTCGGGCGACATATAGGATGGCGTGCCCAGAACCGTGCCGGTTCTGGTCTTGCTGGAATCCGTGATGCGTGCGATGCCGAAGTCCGTGATTTTGATGATACCGGTATCCTGCTCGTACATGATATTGGCCGGCTTCACATCGCGGTGCACCACGTTTTGGGCATCCGCGTAATCAAGGGCCTCGGCCGCTTTGGCGACAATTTCCATCACCACCGTTGCTGGCAGCAAGCTAGCGGGCTTGGTGTACTGCGTCAGGTTCTGACCCTTGAGGAATTCCATGGAGATGTAGGCGAGATCGTGTTCCTCACCGGCATCATAAATGGTGACGATGTTGGGATGATTCAGGCGGCCGGCGGTTTCCGCTTCACGAAAGAAGCGTTGCTTCACTTCTTCCAATTCATCGCCCTCGAATTCCCGTGATAGCGCCAAAGTCTTGATGGCCACCACGCGGTTAATTTTCGGATCGCGACCCTGATAGACCACGCCCATGGCGCCCTTGCCCAATTCCTTTTCCACCCGATAACGCCCCAGCATGGGGTTTTGCAGGTTATCACTCAGAATAAGGGTACCGCTCGTAGTCGTGCTACCACCCATTACCACGCGACCTTCGATTTGCTGCGAACGTTTGAGACGCAGACCCACGTCGCGGAAGCCCGCATCGTAGTCGTTCACATATTTGTAAACCGAGCCAGCCTTGTTGAACTGGCGCTTGCGTTCGTAATCAAGCCCCAGGTTGTAGAGCAGGTCGGCGATGCTGTCGTCCATGGGGCATTTGCGGAATTTCTCGAAGGCCATGTCCAGCTGTCCCTGTCCCTGGAAGGCGAGACCCAGCATCTTGTTGCTCTCGGCACTGTCCGCCTCGGTACGCAGGCGCAGTTTGTCGGTGACGCGGAAAAGTTTGACGGTCATGAACAGATGGCCAGTCACCAGCAGCAAGGCCGGCAGCATCAATTCAATCCACACGAAACGGCTGCGCATGAAGCCGAATTCCACGAGACACAAGGCAATCAGCAGCAGCAGGCTGACGAGTGCACCCCAACCGGGTTTGAGATGCGGCAGTGCAAATGCCAGGTAGGTAATTAGCAGCAGGAATGCGGCCACGGTGACTATGTTCGTCCACGGCGGCACGCTGTAAAAATTCTGCTGCAGAATACTGGAGACCACATTGGCGAGCACCATCACCGGCGCCATGCTGGCGGAGATGGGCGTTGGAAAGCTGTTGCCGATGCCGAACGCGGTGGCACCGATGAGCACAATCTTTCCCTGGAAGGCGGAGGCTGGGATTTTGCCGAGATAGACATCCGCGTAGGAGTACACTGGAAACGGCGGCTCGCCGTTGCTGCCGGTGTAATAAAAGTTGTGCATACGGAAATGTGCATCCGTGCCGATGAAAAGATTGCCCACTTTCACGCCTTGCCCCGGTTGCACTTGCACGTCACCCGGTTGCAGGTTCAGATACTTCATGCTCACGGCCAGGGCCATGGAAGGGTAATAGATGCCGTAATACCGCAGTACCAGGGGCGTGGAACGCAGCGCGCCATCCGCATCCGGAAGATCATCCAGGAAGCCGATGGCGGCGGCCGGTCGTGCGAATGCCGCTTCAGGCGCGGTCATGGATTTGGTGGCGAATGGCTGCTCGGCATCGGTGGGTGTATTGACCACCGGACCGAGGGCATTCTTGAGCAGATAGTCCGGCATCTGGCTGTTGGGGTTACCCAACGGTTCACCCAGGAT
>DAHVFI010000089.1 GCA_027317045.1 Gammaproteobacteria bacterium | reverse complement strand
TGCTGTACCCGCCGCTGCTGTCCCTGGCGGTGACCCTGGGCGTGCTTGGCTGGCTGCAGGTGGCGGTGAATATTTTCGTGATTGTCGGCCTGATACTGGTGCTGGGAGTAGGCCGCGATTACACCGTGTTCCTGCGGGAAGGCGCCGGCTCCCGCTCCACCGCCCTGGGAGTGACGCTCGCGGCCCTGACCACCCTGTGTTCGTTCGGCCTGCTGGCTTTCAGCGCGATTCCCGCGCTACACGCCTTTGGTCTGGCCACGCTCATCGGCATCCTGGCGAGCTACCTGAGCGCGCCGCTTTCAATTGCACCGGACACACGGGAAACCGCGTAAACATGAGGGCGAAGTTCACTAGCTTTGGATTGATCTTGCTGTTCATGGCCGGCTGCGCCGGTGTGCCTCCAGTCAACTGTGTGGCCCTCGGTCGCGGCAGCCACATCTGTCTGCTGCCGCCAGCGCAGCTTCCGGCCTTGGACGGCGCCCACATGATCACCGTTGACCACAACGGTAAACGGCAGATGTTCATAGGCCAGTTGCATATCGATTCACATGTAATCCGGCTGGCGGGCAGCAGCCTGTTCGGACCCAGTCTGTTCACGGTCAGCTATGACGGCGACAATCTGCGCAGTGAACCTGCCGGTGGGCGGCAGCGTGCCGATCTGCTGATTGCGGTGCTGGAAATGGTCGCGGCCGGCCAGCGGACGTTACAACCGGCATTGCAGGGTTTGACGCTCACGCAAACAACAACCAATGACGGCAAGCGACTGCGGGAATTTTTCCAGCGGGGTCATCTGGTCGTCCGTATCGAGATGAGCGCCGCGCCGCTAACGCAGGCTGTCATCCGCTTCGACATTCCGTCGGCAAATTTGTCGGTGTTGATGCAGCCTCTAGCCGGTCAAGCAGCGTTGCAACCCTGATGCGCACTTATCTGCACGCGCTCGGCCTCATCAATGCGCTGGGTAGCGGCGCGCAGAAGGTTCGTGCTGGCCTGTATCTGGATTCCTCCGGCGGCATTGTGGCGTGCGACGAGCTGGTGCCGGGGCGCAGGCTGCGGGTAGCGGCGGTTCAGGAGGAGTTGCCGGCCATCCCACTGACATACGCCAATTACAATAGCCGCAATAACCGCCTGTTGCAGGCGGCCGTGGAACAGATTCGCCCGCAGATTGACACGCTGCTAGATCGTTTCGGAGCGGCGCGTGTGGCTATCGTGCTCGGCACCAGTACCTCCGGCATTCTGGAGGGCGAACAGGCGGTGCGCGTGCGCAATCAAACCGGCGCATTCCCGCGCGCGTTTGATTATCGGCAGCAGGAGATCAGCAGCCCCTCGGAATATCTTCAGCGCGCGCTTGCGATCACCGGCCCGAGCTGGACGGTTTCAACCGCCTGCACCTCCAGCGCCAAGGCGTTCGCCTCTGCGCGCCGCTTGCTGCATCTGAACGTGTGTGACGCGGTCCTTGTGGGCGGCGTGGATTCCCTGTGCCGGCTCACGCTCAATGGCTTTACAGCACTGGAATCGATGGCACGCGATGTATGCAATCCCATGAGCCGTAACCGTGACGGCATCACCCTGGGGGAAGGTGCGGCGCTGTTCATTATGTCGCGGGAGCCGGGGCCGGTGTGCCTGCTGGGTGTTGGAGAATCCTCCGACGCCTATCACATCTCCGGGCCGGACCCGGAAGGCCGGGGCGCGGAAATCGCCATGCGCGCCGCGCTCACGGATGCGAAGCTTGATGCCGGTGCGGCGGATTACCTCAATCTGCACGGTACCGGCACGATTCAAAATGATTTAATGGAAAGCCATGCCGTGGCGCGGGTGTTCGGTTTGGAGTTGCCCTGCAGCTCCACCAAGCCGCTGGTGGGCCATATGTTGGGCGCCGCCGGCGCCACCGAGATGGCCTTTTGTTGGCTACTGTTGACCGATAATCCGGCCCGCACGCATTTGCCGCCGCATGTCTGGGATGGTGAACGGGATCCCGCACTTGCTCCGCTCAGCCTGTGCAGGCAGGATGATACACCGTGCGATTGCCATGTCGTGGTGAGCAATTCCTTCGCCTTCGGTGGCAGCAACACCACATTGATATTGGGGACTTGAAGCATGGAGGGGTCATTGCCAGCGGTCGCAGAATTGCTGCCCCTTAGCGGCAGCGCCATTCTGGTGGACAAGATACTGGCGGAAACCGCCGAAGGTGTGATTGCCGCGGCCCGCATGCTCCGCGCGCACCCGTTTTTCTCCGCGGAACAATCCGGCGTACCCAGTTGGGTCGGCGTCGAACTCATGGCCCAGACCATCGGACTGCACGCGGGTCTGGCCGCGCGCCGGGACAACCGGCCGCCGCGGGTTGGTTATCTCTTGGGTACGCGCCGCTATGCACCCTCGGTGCCGTATTTTTCAGCGGGTTCGCTATTGGAGATCCACGTCGAACGGCTGTATCTGGATGCTTCCGGTCTGGGGGCCTACGATTGCAGCATTGTCAGCGCCGGCGAAGTGCTGGTGAACGCCACCGTCACCGTGTTTCAGACCGAGGGAGAAGTGAGCCGGTGAGTATTGCCAAACGGGTCCTGGTGACCGGTGCGAGCCGCGGCATCGGCCGGGTTATTGCTCTGGAGCTGGCGAAAGCCGGCTTCGCCGTCACCGTGCATTGCCACCGCAGTTTGGAAAAGGCCGAAGCCGTCGCCGCGCAGATACGCGACCTCGGTGGCAGGGCCACCACCCTGGCTTTTGATATCGCGGATCGCGATCAGGCGGGCCTGGTGCTGGAAAAGGATATGGCCGCTCATGGTGCTTATTGGGGGGTGGTGTGTAATGCCGGCATCGCCGCCGACAACGTGTTTCCGGCCATGCCGCCGGAAGACTGGGAGCGCGTCATTAACACCAACCTGGGTGGTTTTTACAACGTGTTGCGGCCACTCACCATGCCCATGGTGCGCATGCGCCAGGGCGGGCGCATTGTCACGCTCGCATCCCTCTCAGGCATTATGGGTAACCGCGGCCAGGTGAATTACAGCGCCGCCAAGGCTGGAATCATCGGTGCCAGCAAAGCCCTGGCGGTGGAGCTGGCCAGCCGCAACATCACCGTGAACTGTGTGGCCCCGGGCCTGATCGAGACCGATATGCTTGACGGCCTGCCGCTGGAAGAGATGCTTAAACAGATTCCCATGGGGCGCGTGGGCAAACCCGAGGAGGTGGCGGCGCTGGTGGGCTTCCTGTTTTCCGACGGCGCCGCCTACATCACCCGCCAGGTATTTTCCGTCAATGGGGGCATAGGGTGACGCGTCGCGTCGTGGTGACCGGCATGGGCGGGTTGACGGCACTCGGTCACGACTGGAAAACCATCGGCGCCAATTTGCGCGCGCTGCGTTCCGGTGTGCAACACATGCAAGACTGGGAGCGCTACGAGGATCTCAATACCCGCCTGGCCGCCCCGGTTGCGGCCTTTGAACTGCCACCGCATTACAACCGCAAGACGATGCGCAGCATGGGGCCGGTGGCTCTAATGTCCACCCGCGCCACGGAACTGGCGCTGGAAGATGCGGGCCTGATCAAACATCCGGTGCTCAAGTCCGGTCAGACCGGCATCGCCTACGGCGCATGCTCTGGCAGCGCGGAAGCGGTGGTGGCGTTCGGCCGCATGGCTACCACCGGCAAAGTGCATGGCATCACTTCCAGCACCTATGTGCAGATGATGAGCCACACCGGCGCAGTGAATATCAGTCTGTTTTTCGGCATCACCGGCCGCATTATTCCCTCCAGCAGCGCCTGCACTTCCGGCAGCCAGGGCATTGGTTTTGGATATGAAGCTATTAAACATGGTCAACAGACGGTGATGATCGCCGGCGGCGCCGAGGAGTTGAGCATAGGGCCATCCGCCGTGTTTGATACGTTGTTCGCCACCAGCACCCGCAACCATGCACCCCATACAACACCCCGACCCTTCGACCGCGACCGCGATGGGCTGGTGGTGGGCGAGGGCGCCGCCACCCTGATCCTCGAGGAACGGGAACACGCCCGGCAGCGTGGCGCGCGCATCTACGCGGAAGTAATCGGTTTTGGCTGCAATACCGACGCGTCCCACATCACTCAGCCACAGGCGGAGACCATGGCCATTGTCATGCGGCTGGCTTTGCAAGACGCAAGCTTGCCGCCGGCGGCTATCGGTTACGTCAACGCTCACGGCACCGCCACGGATCGCGGTGATATTGCCGAGTCCTTCGCGACTCGCGAGGTGTTCGGCGAGTCCATTCCCATCAGCTCACTCAAGAGTTATTTTGGTCACGCGCTGGGCGCCTGCGGATCCCTGGAAGCCTGGCTCAGCATCGAGATGATGCGGGATAACTGGTTCGCCCCCACCATCAACCTGGATAATTTGGATCCGGCCTGCGCCCAACTCGATTACCTGACCGGCAACGGGCGCAGCCTTGAGGTGCAACATGTCATGAGCAACAACTTCGCCTTCGGCGGCATCAATACCAGCCTGATCTTCAAACGCTGACAGAACAAATATCAGGGGATCGGCATGCAAGGCGCTCAACAACAGCGGCAGAGGATGAAAAAAAAGGTCCTGGTCGTCCACTATTCCCAGAGCGGCCAGCTAAGCGACGTACTCCGACATCTGAGCGCGCCACTGGCCGAAGCCGACGACATCGAATTGCACCAGCTGGTCTTGCGGCCCAAGATCAGCTACCCGTTTCCCTGGCCATTCATACGTTTTTTCGACACTTTCCCGGAAGCCATTTACCTCGACCCCCCGGGGCTTGAGCCCTTGGGCCTGGATGAACGCGAGCGCTTCGATTTGATCATCCTCGGTTATCAGGTCTGGTTC
>DAHVFI010000085.1 GCA_027317045.1 Gammaproteobacteria bacterium | reverse complement strand
GAGCGCTTTGTGTATCGCGCTCGCTGTCGGCAGCGTGCATCTGCCTTTACGCTCGGTGATGAGCGCCTTAGAGGGTGGCGGCGATCCCCTCACGCGCACGTTGGTGCTAGAGTTGCGTCTGCCGCGCGCCGTCACGGCCTTCGCCACCGGCGGCCTGCTGGCGCTGGCCGGCGCGCTCATGCAGGTGCTACTGCGCAACCCGCTGGCGGATCCATATATTCTCGGCGTTTCCGGCGGTGCCGCGGTGGGCGCGTTGCTGTCGCTGCTGCTGGGAATGGCGGGATTCTGGGTCAGTGGCAGCGCTTTTGTGGGCGCGCTCATCTCCATGCTCATCGTGTTTGTCCTAGCCCACGGCCGCGGCGGTTGGACGCCCACGCGCCTGCTGCTCACCGGCATCGTCGTGGCCTTCGGCTGGGGCGCCGCCATCAGCCTGCTACTGGTGCTATCCGACAATACCAGCCTACGCGGCATGTTGTTCTGGCTCATGGGTGATCTGTCCTATCGCAGCAGCGGCTGGTTGCCACTGCTGGTCGTTATCGCCGGCCTCGCAATCTGCCTGCCGTTCGCGCGGCATTTGAACGTACTGGCTCGCGGTGAAACCCTCGCTGAAGCGCTCGGCATTTCGGTGCGGCCTTTTACCATTGCCATTTACATCGCTGCGTCGCTGTTCACCGCCGTGGCGGTGACCGAAGCCGGCGCCATCGGCTTCGTGGGATTGGTCATACCGCACATGCTGCGATTGGTATCTGGCAGTGATCATCGCACGCTGTTGCCGGGCGCGGTACTTCTGGGCGGAAGTCTGCTGATGCTCGCCGATACTCTGGCGCGCACCCTGGTGGCGCCCGAGCAGTTGCCGGTGGGCGTGGTAACCGCCGCCATCGGCGTGCCGGTATTCCTGTATCTCCTGAATCGTGCACGCGGACCGTTATGAGCGCAGCGCCCTTGCTGGAAGCCCGCGCCCTCACGGTCAAGATCTCCGGTAAATATGTGTGCCGTGACTTCAATCTCGCCCTGTATCCCGGAAATTGTGTTGGAGTATTGGGCAGCAACGGTGTGGGAAAAACCACCTTGCTGCATAGTCTGGCGGGCCTGCGTTCTGTGGATAGCGGCGAAATTTTTCTGAGCGATGTGCCACTTAAAGCATGGCCGCGGCGCCGCATCGCGCAGCAACTCGGCTTGCTGATGCAACAACAGGAAGATAGTCTGCCCGCGACGGTACTGGAGACCGCGCTCATCGGCCGACACCCGCACATCGATTTCTGGCGATGGGAATCCCACAGCGACGTGAATCTGGCGCGCCGCGCGCTCAAATTGGTGGGTCTTGACGGCCTGGAACAACGCGTCCAGACCCAGCTCTCCGGCGGCGAACGCCGCCGGCTGGCCATCGCCACCATCGTCACTCAGGATCCGCAGATTTTCCTGCTGGACGAGCCCACACATCAATTGGATCCACATCACCAATTGGCGCTGCTCGGATATTTTGCCAAGCTGGCACGCACCAGGAACCGCGCCATCATCATGAGTTTGCACGATGTGAACCTGGCGGCGCGCTTTTGCGACCAGGTAATGCTGCTGTTCGGCGACGGTGAAATGCGGCACGGCAGTGTGGGTGATGCCCTGAACACTGAAAACCTTAGCCGCCTGTATCAGACGCCCATGGTCCCGGTAAAATGGTCCGGCGGCACTGCTTATCTTCCGGGATAATGGCACCTGACGTGCGTCACCTGATGCGGTATCCTTGAGCTGTGGTTCATCCTTCGATGCCGGCCGCTCAGGCGGGCGCAGTTTTTTCACCGACCAAGAGGCAAGAACATGATC
>DAHVFI010000158.1 GCA_027317045.1 Gammaproteobacteria bacterium | reverse complement strand
GCTTTGAATGAATGACTCGAAACGACTCATAGGAGACGCTTAAATCTTGGTAAATCCAATATGATATCCCTAGCAAGAATCATTTTGGGCTTTATCCCAATATCTTCTGGCCGAGAACAGAAGGACGCATGGGCAAGAGTAGGACGCAGAAGTACCCCTATGCCGTCTGGATGCTGTTATGCAGATAAGGGCCGACCGGCTCCAATTCAGGAGTTTCCCGGCATAGAGTTTCCGCCCACTCCAGACCGATTTGGATTTCACTCCGGAATTGCTGCCGCGCCGTCTGCAATTCCCGCTCACGCTGGGCCGGATCGAAGTTCTGTGCGGGGATCTTTGAATACGCGCGCATCAACGGGCCGCCGCACAAGGACCGGGCCTTCTCCTGATCGCATTGCAGGCGGAACAGTGCGGCGATGCTGGCGAATTGTTCCGCCGGCCGTTTCAGGAAGTCGTCGAAGTTCAGCAACCGGATCCGCCCCGGGGCCGCCAGTTTTGCCCGGTGGAACAGCAACAGCAGCGTGAGCCACTTTACCGCTGTCTGCTGCGCATCGCCGAGGCCGGCCAGGTTGATATCGTCGCGGCCTGTCAGGCGGCAAAAATCCGCGAGCCAAACGGGAGAATAGGCGTGGATGCTGTCGCGCAGACCCTGGGTCCGCAGCATCAATGCCAGCATGGATTCCAGCCCGATGTACATCATTAGAAAGCAAGAATCGGTATCCGCCTGCGGGCCGATCACTTCCAGCAAATTGCCGGCGGCGCTGGTGGCCTTGATGACGGCGCGGTCGGCGTCACGATAGGTTCTGGCGAGCGCACGCATGGCCGTTTGCAACAGCTGGTCCCACTGCGCCGGAGTCACCCACGAACCGGGTCGCCCCAGTTCGCGGCGTGCAACGGCCAGGGTCAGAAGCGCCATAGGCTCCCGCAGCGGCAGACAGCCGGGTAGTCCGGCCAGCAACCGCGAAATCAGGGTCGAACCGCAATGTCCCACGTGGAAAACATAATGTGGGGCAGCCGCTGTCAGCCGGCTGGTTTCCTGCAACACCGATTCCAGTGGCAGCCAGAAGCCCTCCATCTGGGGGTTGAATAGGCGGTCGTCCAGGAACGAGGCTTCCCGGTAAAGGCCTTCGCTGACGCGCACGATCAGTGCGCGGCGATTAGCCAGGTCAAAATTCTGCAACAGGAAGTCGGGGTTGCTTTGCAGGCCTGCCAGGAATGGATGAGTGCTCACGTTGTTATTTTCCTGGTTCCAAGTTTTTCGTAAATCATGGCATCCGCCTGTTTGATATCCACTGCTTCGATGGACCCGACATGCGCGGTCAGGGCGTCGAGAATCTGCTGCTGGATGGCGCCCCGGTGTTGGGCCTCGGAATAGGGCAGGTGGTGGAACATCACCATGGAATAGCGCGGCACGAATACCCCGGGGTGGCGCTCTTCCAGCAGGAAGCCCAGTTTCTTTTGCAGCTGGAACTTCGGGTCGCGCACCGCGTCACGCATTTCCACGTAGTTTTCCAGCGCCATGGCGGCGATGGCCTCGGCATCGGGTTTGCGCCGGCTTTCAAACTCCGTGAACACTTTTTCCCAGTTACCCGCGTGTTTCTCGATGCAGCGGTCCAGGATCAGGCAGTCTTCGAAGGCGCAGTTCATGCCCTGGCCGTGGAACGGCACGATGGCGTGAGCGGCATCCCCCAGCAGCAATACCTGATCGCGTACATGCCAGGCATCACTGTGTACCGTGCCCATGAGACCCGTGGGGTGTGCGTAGAATTCCTTTTCCAGATCCGGCAGGAGTCGCAGGGCATCGGGGAAGTTGTTGGCAAAGAATGCCCGCAAAGCCGCGGGTTTTTCCAGTGAGGCAAAACTGGGTATGCCTTGCGCGGGAAGAAACAAGGTCACGGTGAAGCTGCCATCCAGATTCGGCAGGGCGATGAGCATGTAACCGCCGCGTGGCCAGATGTGCAGGGCCTCGCGCTCCATCGGATGCCGGCCGCCTGCCCCGGCAGGAATGGTGAGTTCCTTGTAGCCATGGGGCAGAAGGTCTTCAACCACTTTCACTCCCAGGCGCTTCACCATGGCCTGGCGCACCGCCGAGCCGCCGCCATCGGTGGCGATGACCGGCGGTGCCTGCACGGTGTGGGAGTGCCTGCCGGAGTCCTCCACGAGCTGCAAGGTGCCGCTGTCAAAATCCAGGTCATCGCAGCGCTGCCCGAAGCGGATGCGGGCACCGGCATTCTCCGCCGCATCCATGAGCAGTTTGTTCAGGCCGGGACGCGAGATGGAGTGAATCACTTCCGTAGGCGTGCGGCCATAAGGCGTCAGAGCCGTGCGGCCTTGCTCGTCATGCAGCATGCGGCCGCGCATGGGAATCAGCAGTTTGGAAACCTGCTCGAAGATGCCTACGTGCTTGAGAGCACGGATACCCCGCTGGGCCAGGGCCAGGTTGATGGAACGGCCGGCAGGGATGTCGTGATGCCGCATGTCAGGCTGGCGCTCATACACCGTGACCTTGAAGCCGCGTCTGGCGAGAAAAATGGCCAGCAGGCTGCCAGCGAGACCGGCGCCGATCAATGTAATGTTTTTTTCAGTATGCATTTGGAATTAATATCGTTGATGGCGCTGCTATCTTCGTGCTGCGTGCAAGCAGGAGTTTTATCTTGACGCAGCACTCAGCACGCAGTACTCAGTACCTGTGCCAATTTTTCCACAAACCGGTACACGTCGGTATAGGTGTTGTAGAGCGGCACCGGCGCCACCCGCAGCACGTCCGGTTCGCGCCAGTCGGCGGTCACGCCGGCCTGCTCCAGGCGCGTGAAGATTTCTCTTGCCCGGCTGCGGGTGCCCGTAATCCGCAGCGACAGCTGGCAACCGCGCTCCGCGGGATTCCGTGGCGTGATGATTTCAACCGCTTCGGCCAGTCGCTCGTCCAGCAGGAATTCCAGATAACCCGTGAGCCGCAGGGATTTTTCCCGCAGCCGCGCCATGTCGGCAGCGTCGAAGACTTCCAGCGAAGCCAGCAACGGCGCGAGCGCCAGGATCGGCGGGTTGCTCACTTGCCAGCCCTCGGCGCCCGGCATCGGCACGAACTCCGGCTGCATGCGAAAGCGCGTGGCCTTGTCGTGCC
>DAHVFI010000071.1 GCA_027317045.1 Gammaproteobacteria bacterium | reverse complement strand
CCCATGACCAGCGCGGCCAGCAGCAGTACCGCGATGCGTAACTTCATGACAGACACTCCTTACAGCGCCTGCGCATCCGTCTCGCCGGTGCGGATGCGGATCGCCTGTTCGAGCTCATAAACAAAAATCTTGCCATCGCCGATCTTGCCGGTCTTGGCCGCGTGCGCGATGGCCTCGACCACCCGGTCCAGGAGATCGTCCGGCACCGCCAGCTCGATTTTCATCTTGGGCAGAAAATCCACCACGTACTCGGCGCCGCGGTACAGTTCGGTGTGACCCTTCTGGCGGCCGAAACCCTTGACCTCGGTGACGGTGATGCCCTGCACGCCGATGTCCGAGAGGGCTTCGCGCACGTCGTCCAGTTTGAAGGGTTTGATGACCGCGGCGACCATTTTCATGCGCACGCCCTCAGCTGCGGGTTCGTGATGATGCGGCTATCAGTCTAGCACCGGCCCCGGACGCTTGGGCGGGGAGCGCCCGGACATATATACTGATGCCAGGTTTAACGGCCCGGGGTGGCGGCGATGGCACTGGATCCCAAGGTTCTCGATGACCTGGCGAAGAAACTCGCCGACGCGGTGCCGACCGGCTTGCGCGACCTGCAAGCCGATGCGGAACGCAATTTCCGCGCCGTGCTGCAAAGCGTGTTCGCTAAACTCGAACTGGTCAGCCGCGAGGAATTCGACGTGCAATCGGCGGTGCTGGCCCGCACCCGCGAACGCCTGGAGGAATTGGCCGCGCGCCTCCAGGAAATGGAAACCGCCTTGGAAGGCGGGAGCGCCGGCCTGAAGAAATAGCGCCGGCCGGCCACCGTGTTACACCGCCACCAGGGAAGGAGAGCGGAACATGCTTGCCAAGATCATCAGCCGTGCCCAGGTCGGCATTGACGCGCCGGAAGTCAATGTCGAGGCACATCTTTCCAATGGTTTGCCGAGTTTCGCCATCGTCGGACTGCCGGAGGCGGCGGTGCGCGAGAGCCGCGACCGGGTGCGCAGCGCGCTGCTCAACTCACGTTTCGATTTTCCCCCACGCCGCATCACCGTGAATCTGGCGCCCGCCGATCTGCCGAAGGAAGGCGGGCGTTTCGATCTACCCATCGCCCTCGGTATCCTCGCCGCCTCCGGACAATTACCCCTCGAAGCCTGTCGCGATGTGGAATTTCTGGGGGAGCTGTCGCTGTCCGGCGAATTGAAAGCGGTGCGCGGCGCCTTGCCGGCGGCCATCAAGGCGCGCGCCGCCGGGCGCAGCTTGCTGCTGCCCTGCGACAATGCCGATGAGGCCGCACTGGCTTCCGGCGTACGCGTCCTGGGTGCGCGCCATCTACTGGACGTGTGCGCGCACCTGAGCGGTGCACAACGCCTGACGTCGCATGTCGCGACGCTTGCCGTGCATGCGCCGCAGTACGACGATCTGGCCGAGGTGCGCGGGCAACACCAGGCGAAGCGCGCCTTGGAAATCGCCGCGGCCGGCGGTCATTCGTTGTTGTTCATTGGTCCGCCCGGCACCGGCAAATCCATGCTGGCGTCGCGTCTGCCGGGCATCCTGCCTCCCATGTCCGAAGAGGAAGCGCTGCAAGCCGCAACCGTGGCTTCCATCAGCGACGCGGGGTTTCAGGTGGCGCGCTGGCGGCAGCGGAATTTTCGCGCGCCGCACCACACCGCCTCGGGCGTGGCCCTGGTGGGTGGCGGTTCTTATCCGCGTCCCGGCGAGATTTCACTCGCGCATCACGGCGTGCTGTTCCTGGATGAGCTGCCGGAATTTGACCGGCATGTGCTGGAAGTGCTGCGCGAGCCGCTAGAGACCGGCCAGATCGTGGTCTCGCGGGCCGCGCGCCAGGCGGAATTTCCGGCGCGTTTCCAGCTGATCGCCGCCATGAACCCGTGCCCCTGCGGTTATCTGGGCGACGCCTCCGGTCGCTGCCGCTGCACACTCGAACAGGTGCGCCGTTACCGCGCGCGCATCTCCGGGCCGCTGATGGACCGCATTGACCTGCATGTGGAAGTCCCGCGTCCGCCGCGCGAGGTCTTGCGGCCCGACACTCCGGCGGACGGCGAGCCCAGCAAGCTGATCGCCGCGCGCGTGGCGGCGGCGCGTCTGCGGCAGCTGACGCGCAGCGGCAAAGCCAATGCCCGCCTCACCACGCGTGAGGTCAACCGCCACTGTGTCCCGGATAGCGCCGGCCGGCAGCTGCTGGAACGCGCCATGGAAAAACTTGGACTTTCAGCACGCGGCTACCATCGCATCCTGAAGGTGGCGCGCAGCATCGCCGACTTGGCGGGCAGCGACACCATCCTGAGCACGCACATCGCCGAAGCCATCGGCTATCGGGTGCTGGACCGACAGAAAGCCGCCGCCTGAGAGTGTCAGTTATCTGCGCGTACCCAACACGGTGTGTTGTTTCACTTCTGAATTAGTCCACGACAACCGACGACATGCGTCTAGCTGTTCATATTTGCCATTCATCCGAATATTTCTACCGCACGTCCAAAATGTGACATATAGTCATGGCAGTACCCAGGCCGCTATCAGGTACTGACCAGAAAGAAGCGTAGAGTCGGCGGCATATAAAGCTGCGGGCGGTGTGGAAACCGGCCAGCTGCACAACAAAATTAGGATGATACTTAACGCTTGTTGGGAGGTATTTTAATTCTCCCACAAGCGGCGAGATACGACTACACAGCATCTTGTGTTTCGCAACTTGTTTGGGGGTGGCCATGATGTATAACAAAGCATTGATTGGTTCCGTGGTGTTCTGCTGTCAATTTTTATTCATCGGCAACAGCTGGGCAGATCCTTCCTCCCAGAGTCTGTGTGACATGCCGCAGAGTACAGCCCATTGGCATGAATACTGCGGAAATGGAGGCTCCAATAACTCAAATTACAATAACGCCGCCGCCCAGCAGGCGGCTGCGGCAGCAGCTGCAGCCGCCGCAGTCCAGCGTCAGCATGAAGCCGAGCTCCAGCAGCAGCGCATCGAAGCTGAAAACAAGAAACGCATGGAAGACATTGCCAACCAGGCCAAGTTCATCGATGACCGTAATGCTGCCGCCAGTACCCTGCGCGGCGCGGATGGCGGTACAGCGTCTGCGGGCGTCGATGCAACTGGGTTGCGCGGTAGCAGCGGAACATCGGATGGGCTGAAAGGGACTGGACTGCGTGGCAGCGGTACAACCACCGAGCTGCGGGGCGCGAATACTGTCCCTAAGGAAACACCCAACCAGGATCCCATGGTAGTGGATGCGCGCCATGTGCCGAGCGGCTTGCCGAAATCCATCGCTGCCGAGATCCCGGAGACACCGGCAGGCGACCGGGTGCGCAAGGGGTTCGAGGCGATCATGGATCACGACTGGAATGTCGCGCATGCCTGGTTCCAGGACGCGCTCAACCATGATCCCGGAAACGCCGGCATCCAGCGCCTGGTTGATCTGGCGGACTACTCCCTGAAATACAACAAGCGCACGCAGACACAGGCAAGGCAAGGTGAAACGGCCGCCATGGCGAAACCTGTGCCGCCGTCCGGGAACCCGAAGAATGCGCAAGGCATGAGTGTGAATCTGGCCAAGGCGCTCAATAATTACAACCAGAAATTTACTCAACGCCCGCCCGAAAAAATAAAGCCGAACTGGAAAGCCTTCTTCGATGCGCTTTTCGTACCAGGCAAGCGCTATAGCGAGGTCGCTGCTGTCAGGGGTTAAGACAGGTTGTTGCATGCAACCAGCCGGCAATCATCATCTATACAAGGCCAGCCATGTCGTTCATTCATTTCCTGATGGAGTCACCGGTGGTGGCCTTCATGCTGCTGCTGGTGCTGCTAGTGACCGTCGTACCCATCCTCGCGCCGATCGCTGCGGCAGTGTTGTTCCGCAAAAACAAAGCAGCGGTTGACGATGCCAGCGAACCGGTGAAAGCACCGTCAAATACGCGGTTTCTGGGTACCCAGATGGACATCGCCATCCTGATCTTCGTACTTTTCCTGCTATTGGGTCTGGTGAGCTGGGTGTACAAGACATTTTTTCACTGACACAACGAAAACAAAGGGGACCGCCATGTTGAAACAACTCGCTTGGGGAATCGTGCTATTTACGACTTTACTGATCGGAACAGCCTGGGCTGATGACGCCTTGAATCAGAAATTGTTTACCGCTGTCGAGGCAGGAGACAAAGCGACTACTGAGGCCTTACTCGCGCAGGGCGCAGATATTAATTCCACAGACACAGCTGGCTTCACACCACTGTTTCGTGCTACCAGCGAAAACATAGAAGAATTGTTGATTGCCAAGGGCGCGAATGTGAATGCCAAGAACCAAGATAGCTGGACGCCATTACACTGGTATGTCCGCTCAGCTTCAGCAGATAACAAAAACGCAGTGGAGATGACGGAACTGCTGATCGTAAAGGGTGCAAACGTGAATGCCAAGGATGAAGATGGCTTGGCTCCATTCAATTATGCAGTTGGTCAAGGAAATAAAGATATTGCAGCACTATTGATCTCCAAGGGTGCGGATGTAAACGTCAAAGACAAGGATGGTGATACACCGCTGTTTTCGGCTGCGTATCAAGGAAATACAGACATGGTGAAGTTGCTTATCGCGCATGGCGCTGATGTAAACGCCAAAGACAAGGAGGGTAATACTGCTCTGCTTAATGCGGCTCGAGCCAAGCAGGGGGGTAAAGATGTAGCAGAGTTACTCATCGCCAAGGGCGCAGATGTGAATGCTAAAAAGGTCTCCGGCCTGGAGACTGGCTGGACACCACTGCACCTGGCAGTTCTTAATGAAAATACAGAGCTAGCGGAACTGCTTATCGCCAAGGGTGCAGATATAAATGCCGGAAAGGCATCGGATACAACGCCATTCGAGACACCGCTTGTAATGGCGATTGAAAATCGGAAGTCAGACATGGCAAAGCTGTTGATTGCTAAGGGCGCGGATGTCAATGCTAAGGATACGGATGGCGATACGCCAACGCCGCTATTTAATGCAGTCATTGTGGGAAATAAAGAAATAGTGGAGCTATTGATTGCGAAGGGCGCCGGTGTAAATATCAAGACTCAAGATAACCATACATTGGTGGAAATAGCTGGGTACAGGATTCAAGATGCAAAGAACAAGCGGGAGATAGTAGCTATTTTGCAGGCTGCCATGGCGAAGAGTATGGACAAGCAGGCGGGTAATGAT
>DAHVFI010000068.1 GCA_027317045.1 Gammaproteobacteria bacterium | reverse complement strand
ACATGCGCTTGCGCGTTATCCAGTTCACCTGAGAGCGTGAGCAAAACGGCGTGCAAGTAATTGAGAGTTGGATGCTCAGCTTGCATCTGTAGCCCGGTTTTAACCGCCGCAAGTGCAGGCTCAATACCATGCAGGTCGAATTCGCACACGGCCAGCACTGCCATCATCCCCGCAGTCACTCCCCGGTCTCGTCGCGACTGCACTAATTCCATGGCTTTTTCGGCGTGACCGAGGCTCACATAGGCTTGCGCCAAACGGGTAGCCGTCTTCTGATCATCGGGATTCCGCTCAAGCGCTTCTTTGAAACTCCTCAATGCTTGCTCATAGTCGCCTTCTATCCACAGCAAACGGGCATAATTTGATGTAAATTCAGGGTATTCATCCGGCGCGTTGCGCAGCGCCTCCAGTAACGGGCGGGCGGACACCGTATCCCTCAGCAGCAGGTAGATGTTCACCATGTCGCCCATCAGTGATGTGTGCGACGGTAGATGCTTGAGCCCCTGTTGCAACAACTCGAGCGCATCGCTGCTGCGTTGGTCCTGCAGCGCGATGCGCGCGCGCATCCGCCAAACATCCGGCTGCAGCGGGCTCATTTCCAGCAGGCGCAGGTATTCAGCATCGGTTGTGTTAATGGGGTCCATAAAATCCGCTAATAGCTATATTCCGATGAGCAGCCAGATTTAAGTGGGGACAATTGGGAAAGTTATGACGCTCCAAGCACAACAGCTAAATCACCGGTCTCCCGCCTTTGAAAATCATTGCCTGTTTCCAAAGTTTTTTTTGCGCCCCCAGGTTCAGCCATGCTTTCGTGGCGCCGATTACAGTATTGATGATTCCGCATCAACGCGGCCGGAGTCGCCTCTCCGCGAAATATGGCGCCCCGGGGCGGAGTTGAACCGCCGACCTTCCCCTTAGGAGGGGGATGCTCTATCCAAACTGAGCTACCGGGGCCCGTGTTCATCATAATATCAGTAGAGTAAACCATCCTTGGTATGCCCGCCGGCCCTGCCCACCTCGCTGCGCAATCTTGCTGCGCTTGTGATCCAGGGCGCACCTCCCCGTGCACCCGCTCGAAGCCGTGCTTCTCGCCCTGTCTGAGCGTTCGGGCAGATGCGAGCGATGCTCGCATAAATTCGCCGCTCTTACCCAACTGAGTTAGCGGGGCAAAAACGAAAAAAGCCGGGCGCACCGGCTTCCTGCTGAAATTCTGGTGGAGCGGAAGGGGATCGAACCCTCGACCTTCGCATTGCGAACGCGACGCTCTCCCAACTGAGCTACCGCCCCTACGGCGCGGCATTCTAGCATCGCGCCCCCGACCCTGCTACCCAGGGTTGCCCGTCGGTGAACCAAGGATTATCCAGCCCGTTACTAGGCCTATGGTAATCTTTTGGCAACGCCTAGCAATGTTAGGAAATTCGAGTATGGCCTTACGCGCGTAAGTTTTCATGCACTGGCACCATCAACTCTGCGGTATATCATGACAACCATGCATAAACTCGGCGTCGGCATTCGCAGGGCTTGGCCTAGAGGGGTGGCGCTGTCAATCGCGTTGCTCGGGCTCGCTGCGTGTGCCCACAACACTCCCCTCCAGCCTGCCGCCACTGGAGCTGCTGTCGTTGCCACCGACAAGATTGCTCCGGTGCTGAAGGTGGTGGCACGACAGTTGGCGGCCGGCAGATCGCCGTCGGATTTCACACATGGGCCAGTACGTACCGACAGCCAGGGGCGCTTGCAGGTGTATGTCTATATCAGTAGCTTGTCGCCGGATGACCTGGCCATACTGGCTAAACAGGGACTCGCGGATGCGATGTCAAGCCCGGTGCTACATTTGGTTCAGGGATGGGTGAAACCGTACGACCTTGACAGACTTGCCGGCCTGCCGTTCGTCACTCGCATCACTCCACCCCGCTATGCACAACCCCGCTAACGGAAACCCTTGGCCATGAGCATCACTCGTTTGAATTTTATGCGCCTGACTCCGATCCTGCTTGCAAGCGCATTGCCATTCGCGGCGTACGCCGCGCCGGCATCCGCTGCCGTACACAAGCTGGGTAACCGCCTCGCTGTCATCGTCGCGGCTGTACAGGAAC
>DAHVFI010000048.1 GCA_027317045.1 Gammaproteobacteria bacterium | reverse complement strand
TCACTGGCCTGGGCGGCGGCCAGCTACATCGCCCGGGAGATCAAGGCCTTCACCTTGTTCGCCACCCACTACTTCGAACTCACGGCCTTGGCGGAATGGGTGCCGGGCATTGCCAACGTTCACCTGGACGCCACCGAACACGAACACACCCTGGTGTTTCTGCATGCGGTCAAGGACGGAGCGGCGGATCGCAGCTACGGTCTGCAGGTGGCAACCTTGGCCGGCATACCGAAAGCGGTTATCTCGGAAGCCCGCGGCCGGCTTGCCGCCATGGAAGCCGAATCACGCCAACAGGCGAACAAGGAACCAAATCGCCCGCCGCAACCGCAGCTGGGACTGTTTGCGCCGGAGCATCCGGCGCTGGCGGAGCTGCGCAATCTGGACGCCGGGGATCTCACGCCCAAACAGGCGTTGGACCTGATCTACGACCTGAAAAGAAAACTTGAATAAAAAGAGAGATCAACGAATTAATCGAACTTAACCCCATTGGATTATGAATTCCGATAAAGCAACCAATGCGCCCAAAAAATAGGGATACGGCTGTTACATGAATGCAAGACCTAATACAGGATACTGGCTCATCGCATGCGGTGCCGGTCGCTGCGTCAATCGAGCGGGCCGCGGAGCCAGAACTATACTATTGCCGATTTACGGGGCGCAAACTGTATGCATGAACGCGAATGCGATGGGTGCCGGGGTGTAATGCTGTGATCAAGGTATTGATCGTTGATGACGAGCCGCTGGCACGTAAGCGCGTCCGCGACCTGCTTGCCGGCGAACCCGACGTGCTGCTGCTGGGTGAAAGCGGCGATGGGCTGGATGCCCATGAGAAGGTGCGGACGCTGGAACCGGACCTGCTGTTTCTCGACATCAAGATGCCGGGGCTCTCTGGGTTGCAACTGAGCCGGTTGCTGCTGAGCGGGAAAATCCCATATATCGTCTTCACCACCGCTTACAGCGAGTACGCCGTGGATGCTTTCGCGGTGGATGCGGTGGATTACTTAATGAAACCCTTTGACAAGGAGCGTTTCCGTCAGGCGCTAACCAGGGCGCGCAGCCGTCTCGCCGACTCCATGCCAAAGGCCGAGGAATGGCAGCACATTATCCAGCAGCTTTCCGGCCTGACCGCCGGATTGCCCACGCAACCTCCGGAACGGTTAGCCGTGAAGGATGGTACCCGCGTGAAGTTCCTCAACCTGCGCGACATCACCTATATGCGTTCCGACGGCGATTACCTGCACATCCACACCGTGAGCGGCGAACACGCCATGATCCGAGAACGCATGCACGACATGGAGCGGCGTCTGCCGGGTGACCGGTTCGTGCGCATCAGCCGCTCGGTGTTGGTTAATCTTGAGCATGTAAAGGAAATGCGGCCGACCACGCATGGCGATTACGAGTTCATCGTAACCGACAGCGAACCGCTGGCTTCCGGGAAAACCTACCGGGAAACCATCCGCGAGTTGCTGACACGGTTCCGGGGGAACCATGCGCTGCCGAGACACCATTGACCGTCCGCCGGTACCACTTCATCGCATAAGCCCTACTGTTCGCCGCAAGCTGCGGCGCTCTTACCGCAACCAGCCGAAATCGCTCTGAGGGAGTGCTTTAATCTGCCGGTCCGGGGCCGCGCTGGGAAAGCGCACCCTGGTGAATCGTTGCGAGTGCTCCGGCATGCCGGACTTGCTTTCTAAGCAGGGCGCAGGGATTGAGCACGGCCATGTGAGGGTGATGGACATGAAATTTTACAGGCTTACGCGGCAATTGAGGTAATTACCATGAAAAAGTTACATATCTATACGGCCATCGCGATCACAGCGGTGTTGCTGTCGATTCAGGGTTGCGGTGGCCCCGGCGGTTATGGCGGCGGCGGAGGTTCCTCCGGCGGCCAGGTTGCCAGCATCACCATCACGCCCGCTACCAGCACCATCGCCGTCAACGGCACGCAGCAATATATGGCGACAGCCAAGGACTCAAACGGCAATACCTTGAGCGGCGTTACCTACACGTGGGCCTCGTCGAGCAATAGTGTCGCGACGGTGAATGCCAACGGCCTGGCGACCGGCGTAGCCGCCGGTACCACGATGATTACGGCCTCCGTCACCTATTCCGGCGGCATTTACGGCATGGGTACCACCATCACCAGCAACAGTGCGACGCTGACCGTGACCGCGGCAGGCATGGCCATGGGCATGGTGGCAACAGGCCGCGCCGTGCAGGGTGCGATGGTCAGTCTCGAAGATGCGCACGGTCAGATACAGGTCGCCATGAGCGATGCCCATGGCCGCTACGTCATGCCGGTGGTCGGACTCACACCGCCTTTCCTGTTCAAGGCAACCGACAACCAGGGCCATACTTTGTTCAGCTCGGGCACCGGCGAGGGTGTCATCAACATTGATCCGCTCACCGACCTGATGACGAGAATTTGGTACCGGTCCCGCGGCATCACCGCTGAGGCTGCATTTGCCGATATCGCTGCACATCCGGCACCGGAGGAAAAGACACACACGGCCCTCAATCATGCGCTGGTCAATCTGCTCGCGGATTCACTTACCAGCCAGAACCTGGATGCGACGAAGTTCGATTTTGTTTCGACACCTTTCATCGCCAACGGCACCGGTTTCGACCACATCCTTGACAACACCAGTGTCAGCATGAGCGGGGGACAGATGCTGCTGCGTGATGTGCTCGCGGACACCGAAACGGAAATCGCCTTCAGCGGCAATTCGGTTACGTTCAATACCGTGAATCATATGCATACACAACCACACCTCACGCGTACGCTTTTGCTGCTGCCTTGATGCGCCAGTGGCGAATCAGTGAGCCTATCCTCAATCCACACCAGCCGGCGGTTCGCGAGCGTTCTACTCGCGACCGCCGGGCTGCTGGCACCCTCGCTTTGGGGTGCCAGCATCTACAAGCTGGATATCAGTCAGAAAGCCGGTGTCTACCAGGTGGTGGCTGAAGCGCATGTGGACGCGCCACCGGCGCAGGTGTACGCGGTGTTGGCGGACTTCACCGATCTCGCTGAGATCAGCCCCGATATCCTCACGAGCCGGCTGGTCAAACAAGTGAATGCGCGCACCATGGTGGTGTATACGGAAACCCGCGGCTGTGTCGCCATCTTTTGCCGCACCGTCAAGCAAATGCAACGAGTAACAGAATTATCCAGCACGGATATCGTCGCAGTCACGCTGCCACAGGGCAGCAACGTGAAACAGGGCACCAGCTCCTGGCACCTCACCGCGGAAGGCCATGGTACGCGTCTGCGATGGAAGGCCACCGTTGAGCCGGCATTCTGGGTGCCGCCGCTCATCGGACCCGCACTCGTACGCAGGGTATTGCAGCTGCAGAGCCAGGAGTTTATAAATGGGATTGAACGGAATGTGACCGATCATCGCACCGCTGAGTGGGCGCATACAATTCGGGGTCTCACGATTTGAATGGGCAGAAGCCGGTGCGTAGCCGATCCCCGCGCGGCCAGCCATTGCGTGAACGGGTGGTAGTGCCGTGGCCGGAGGTTCAGACTAGAGCGTCGGTGACAACCAGCGAGGCACGGTCCGGATTCGTGGCGGACCACGACGACCCAATGGATGACGAGGATTCCCTGCGAAACACGCAGGCCGATAACACACCCAGGGCGCGCGGCTCGGCACTGCTCCGGCTGCTGCAAAAATCGGGCTCGTTGCGCCGCCGCCGTATATTTATCGTGCTGCTGATCAGTATCCCGTTGTGGCTGTATGCCGCCACCTGGGACATCGTGATGATGCTGCTCGACGATGCCGCCAGTGGCAAGGGCGCGGGCTGGAATGACATCGGCCAGCGCGTGCTGACGCGGCTGTTGCTGCTGCCGCTGCTGGTGGGCGCTTATTTGCTGGCGGTCAACATTTCCCTGCAACGGCGCCGGGTAGTGTGGTTTGCCGCCGGCCAGACGGCCATCGCGCTCGGCTTTTCGCTGCTCACGCCCCCGGCGCTGGCGCTTTCCTACTACCTCACGAACCGCGTCTACGCCGATTCCCATAGCCTGTGGCAGGCGCTGGCACTTATCGGACCGTGGCAGGAATGGCTCGCAAGCACCGTGCAGTATTCCATCGTGTACCTGCTGGGGCTGGTCCTGATCCTCGCCCTCAACGCCTTCCTGCGCTACAAGTCCGAGCAGATCAAGGCGGCGCAACTGCGCTCCAAATGGTTGGAGGCCAAACTCGGTACGCTGCGCGGCCAGTTGAACCCACATTTCTTCTTCAACGCGCTCAACGCCATCGTTGCACTCATTCATAACGAGCCGGATCGCGCCGAGCGGCTACTCACTGAACTCAGCGCGCTGCTGCGTCGCAGCCTGACGGAGGCCCATCATGAGTTCACCACCGTCAAGGATGAGATGCAGTTCATCGAGCGCTACCTGGCCGTGATGAAGGCGCGCTATGGGGACCGCTTGAGTGTGCGCGTGCAACTGGAGCCGCAACTACTCGATTTAAGCA
>DAHVFI010000156.1 GCA_027317045.1 Gammaproteobacteria bacterium | reverse complement strand
ACTTTGACTAAGGGTCGCATCCTGGTTGCGGACGATGACCCCGGCCTTTTGCGCCTGCTGGTGATGCGGCTTACCGCTGCCGGTTACGAAGTTCGTACGGTAGAAAGCGGCGAACAGGCTTTAGTACAGCTGCCACTGTTCCGGCCACAGGTGGTCATTACCGATATGCGCATGGCTGGCATGGATGGCATGGAGTTGTTTAACGCCATTCGACGCCATGACCAGACCCTGCCGGTGATCATTCTCACCGCCCACGGCACCATCCCCGATGCCGTTGATGCCACTCATAATGGGGTGTTTGCATACCTCACAAAACCCTTTGACAGCAAAACGTTGCTGAAGTGGGTGAACGACGCCTTGCGAATATCCGGCAAATCTAATTTCCAGGATGCTGAAAACGCTGAATCTTCCTGGCGCGCCGGTATTATCACTCGCAGCCTGCTGGTTGAAGATCTACTGCATCAAGCAAAGCTAGTCTCTGCTGGCGATGCAGCGGTGCTCATCCAAGGCGAGAGCGGCACTGGCAAGGAATTAATGGCCCGCGCCATTCATCGCGCCAGTCCCCGCGCCGATAAGCCTTTCGTAGCCGTCAACTGTGCGGCCATCCCCGAGACCCTGCTGGAATCCGAACTCTTCGGCTACAACAAAGGTGCCTTCACCGGGGCCACAACTGACCGGCATGGCCTGTTTCAGTCCGCACATACTGGCACACTGTTCCTGGATGAAATCGGTGACATGCCTTTGAGCTTCCAGGTGAAACTGCTGCGAGCCCTACAGGAAAAGGAAATTCGGCCGGTGGGCTCGAATCACCCTATCGCGGTGGATGTGCGTATCATTTCAGCAACTCATCATGATCTGGAACAGAGGGTCTCGGAACGGGAGTTCCGAGAAGATTTATATTATCGGCTGGCGGTAGTACCACTTACTATGCCGCCGCTGGCAGCCCGGCGTGAGGATATTCCGCTCTTGGTCACTCATTTTCTGAGTCAGACTGGCAAAAGCAGCGGCAAAAACATCAAGGGGTATGCACCCCGGGCCATGGAACTTTTATTAAGCGCCCCCTGGCCGGGCAACGTCCGTCAACTGCAGAATGTGGTGGAACAAACCGTAGCGCTTGCCACCACCCCGCTCATTCCGGAAATATTGGTGCAGAACGCGCTCCGCGAAAAGACCGGGCAAGTGACCTCCCTGGCGGAAGCGCGGGAACATTTTGAGCGGGAATACTTGATGCAACTCCTGCAAATAACCGAGGGCAATGTAAGCCAGGCGGCGCACCTCGCGAAGCGTAATCGCACCGAGTTCTACAAACTATTGCATCGTTACCACCTTGACCCGGTGGCATTCCGCTCCGGCTCCGGCGAAAACTGAAACCGTTACGGACGATTCCTCAGACAGGCGGCAACAGCCACATGTGGCTGTACCAGTAATAGCGGCCGTTCACCAGGGCGGTGCAGTTGTAGCGGCTGAGCCCCGCCTCCAGCGCCTGGTCCGCCTGCAGGGCGAAACGTGTCTTGGCAGAATCCAGCCAATGAACGGTCATGGGCGGGCCGTTCAGATAACAGTGCAGGGCATCCGGCGGTACGGCATCGGGTACCAGCGTCACCGTCAGTCGTGGCGGATTGTTGCGGGTGATCACTGGATTCCAGGGCGCAAGCTGCTTGATGGGCAACGGCAAGCTTTGCGCCTTTAAGATGAAACCGGCCAAGTCGCCGTAGTGCTCCTCAATGGGGAAACGCGGCAAGGCACGCGGATCCAGCGGCTCGCCCAAGGCGCCTGCCTCCATGCCGAAAGCCACGAAACCCAGGCCATTCACCAGTTCGGCCAGATCCCGGTCGTATTCACCGTACGGGTACGCGAAAAGCTTTGGTGATGCGTTGACACCAGGGCCGAGTTCCGCCTGCAAGCGCTCCTGGGCCTGCAGGATGTCACGTCGCACGCGATCCGCCCAGGCCAAAT
>DAHVFI010000014.1 GCA_027317045.1 Gammaproteobacteria bacterium | reverse complement strand
TCCGATACAACCGCAGATGCAGGTGTGGGCAGTATCGCTGACCACCGGCGAACCACATGTGCTGGGTGATGGCGACACACCCGCCATTTCACCGGATGGACAGCGCGTGGCCTTCATCCATCTGCCTGAGAACAGCGTGTGGTGGGCACCCATTGACGGCAGCCAAAAGGCGCAGCGTTTGTTTTTTGATAGCGGCCAGGATTCCGACCTGCAATGGTCGCCGGATGGCAAGGCGCTGGCCTTCGTTTCCGGCCGCAGCGATCACAGTTTTGTCGGCGTGTATCGCGATAACCTCACGCCCATCGAGTATCTGTTGCCATCCACCGCCAACGACCTGGAACCGCGCTGGTCGCCGGATGGCACGCGCATCGCTTTTGCGCGCACGCCCGGGAACGGCGGACCACCCCAGTCGATTTTGGAATGGCATTCCGTTCCCTGGTCCATTTGGGTGGCAAACGTGAAGTCCGGCACCGGCCTACGTGCATGGCGGAGCCCGGATACCTTGCGCGGTTCGTTCCCGCAACAGGGCGGGGATGTGGATCTGAGATGGGTGGCGGGCAACCAACTGGCGTTCATCTCTGCAATGGACAATTGGCCGCATCTTTATGTGCTATCCGCCA
The DNA here is from genome assembly GCA_027317045.1 of Gammaproteobacteria bacterium. Lineage (GTDB taxonomy): Bacteria > Pseudomonadota > Gammaproteobacteria > Natronospirales > REEB76 > REEB76. The sequence goes on along the minus strand of DAHVFI010000014.1, from coordinate 5,644 downwards.
ACGGCGGAACCGCAAGCTTGCTTACTCCCGGGAAATTCATGACTGAGGATGTGGCCATCACTCCCGATCTGAAATACCTGATTTACAGCGCCAATACCGGCAACATACCCGGTGATAACGACCGCCGCCACCTCTATCGGGTTTCGGTCCTGGGCGGCGCGCCGCAAGCCATCACCCGGGGTGATCGCAGCGAATGGAGTCCGGTGGTTACCGGGGACGGCAAAACACTCGCATTTATTGAGGCCGGCGCCAAACAACCGCCACTGGTGATGTTTGGAAAGTTGTCCGGGAGCAGCTGGCAGACACTGGACAATGATCTACTACCAACGGATTTCCCCACCCCTGATTTGGTGGTTCCGAAGCTCGTGAGTTTTCGCGCCAGCGACGGCCTAGTCATACAGGGCCAGCTGTTCGAAAAGAATGACGGTGTTGCAAAGAAGCCGGGCATCATTTTCGTGCATGGCGGCCCGATGCGGCAGATGCTGCTCACGTGGCACAGCATGGATTATTACAGCAATGCCTACGCCGTAAACCAATATCTGGCCAATCATGGTTTCATCGTGCTGTCGGTGAATTACCGTCTCAGCACCGGTTACGGACATGATTTCCATTATCCGGCCCACTGGGGACCCACCGGTGCGTCGGAATATAAGGATGTACTCGCAGGCGCGCGATTTCTACAAAAGGATCCGCGCGTGGATGCCAGGCGCATCGGTATCTGGGGCGGTTCCTACGGCGGCTATCTCACGGCGCTGGCATTGGCACGCAATTCCGATATCTTCAAGGCCGGGGTGGATTTCCACGGCGTGCATGACTGGTCCATGTTCCTGGATGACTGGTTTGGAAAACCGATTCAGCGCTACCAGATGCCGGATATGAAGGTGCTGATGAGGGTATTCTGGCAGTCGTCGCCAGATTCCGATATTTCAAAATGGAAATCCCCGGTGTTACTGATTCAGGGTGATGACGACCGCAACGTACATTTCCATCAGATGGTGGACCTGGTACGCCGCCTGCAACTCCAGCATGTACCTTATCGTGAAATCGTGATCCCCAATGAGATACATGGATTCTTGAGATACCGCTCGTGGCTGGAAGCGGATCAGGCAACTGCGGACTTTTTTGCGCAGCAGTTTTTGAACGACAAAAATTAGCCAGCGGATGGATACGCATCACTTCCCATGAGGCATGATGTCGTTGTCATCGGCGCCGGCTTGATAGGCACCACCACTGCCTGGTATCTCGCAGAACGCGGATTAAACGTGACGGTGGTGGAACGCCGGGAAAGCCCCGGACTTGAAACCAGTTTTGCCAATGGCGGCCTGCTGACACCCAGCGAGGCTGATCCCTGGAATGCGCCGGGCACCCTGGGGCGCATGTTGCATTGGCTGGGTCGTGAAGATTCACCGCTGTTGCTGCGTCCGCAGGCACTGCCCGGAATGCTGGGTTGGGGGTTGAAATTCCTGCGCGCATCGCGGCCGACGCCGCATTTGCGCTCCACCCTGGCCACCTTGCGGCTTGCTTTATACAGCCTGAGTTCCCTGAATGAACTTGGAGAACAACTGGCGCTCAGCTACGACCGGCTCAGCAACGGCACTCTGAAAATCTTTCGCGATCCCATCGCGCTGAAACATTCATTGGAACTGGCGGATAACTTGCGTCACTCGGGCCTGGAATCCCGTGGTTTGAACCCCAGAGAAGCCGTCGCTTTGGAACCTTTGCTAGAGAACGTTTCCAATCAACTGGTTGGTGCCATTTATTATCCAGGGGATGGCAGTGGAGATGCTCATCGGTTTACTCGCGAACTGCAAGCACATGCTCTCGCCGCCGGCGTTAAGTTTCATTTCAATACTCCGGTAAGCCGCATCACGACACAGGGCCGGCGTGTTCAGGCGCTGCTTACGGAGGAGGGCGAAATACGAGCGGATCATTACGTGCTGGCTGCCGGCAGTTACAGCCCGCAGTTGGCACGACCACTGCAGCTGCAGCTTCCGATATACCCTGTAAAGGGCTATTCAGTTACCGTAACCCCCACCATTGATCATGGTCTGCATGTACCGTTGGTTGATTTTGAGCAGAAGATCGTGATTACGCCACTCGGCAAGCATCTGCGGATTGCCGGCACCGCAGAATTCAACGGTTACGACAGCACTCTTAATCCGAGTCGCACTGAGAATATTCTGCGCCAGGCAACCGCCATTTTTCCTTGGCTTTCAGATTCGCGCAAGAGTGGCGAGGTCACGCACTGGACAGGTTTGCGGCCCATGACCTGCGATGGTCCTCCGATCCTGGGTGCTTCTCCGTATCCCAACTTGTTCTTCAATACCGGCCATGGGCCGCTTGGTTGGACTCTGGGCGCCGGTTCGGCGCGCTGCGTTGCGGATATGGTGGCGGGATTGGAACCTGCAATTGATATGGCCGCTTATAGCCTTAATCGCTTCATACACTCGTGATGGTAGTGCTCGGCTAAGCCTCAACGGTGTGTGCTGTCGCATAGCCTATATAGAGATGATCTCGTGCTAGACTTTCATGACATAAAAGTGAGAATGTGAGATGCGGTATAAAGTCAATGTAGGCGATTTGCAGACCGGCATGTATGTGACCGAATTAGACCGGCCATGGGTCGGAACACCTTTTTTGTTCCAAGGGTTTCTCATTGAATCCGGCGAAGAGCTGGAGCAGTTAAAGGCAATTTGCGCCTTTGTCGTCATTGATGAAGCACAATCCAAGGTAGCGGTGGGATCCGTTGGCAAACCAGCCGATGATAGTGCGGTATCAGCTCAAGAAGGCGCTCATCAACCTGAAAAGTCACCGGCCCGCAATGCGGAGCGCCCTGCCCAGGCGCGTGCCAGCGTACAACAGAATGTCGGGCAGTTGCTCGCCAGCGCAAAAGACGGCAAGGAAATCGATATAAAAGAATCGCAAAAGATTATCGCGCGGCTTATTCAGCAATCAGTGAATCATAACTTGATGATGCAAATGTCGAATCTACGCAACCGACAGGATCGAGATGCCGGGCACTCGCTGAATACCGCAATTCTGGCAATTGCCTTTGGCAAGCATCTCGGCCATTCCGAAGACAAACTGCGCCTGCTGGGCTTGGGAGCCATACTGCATGATATTGGAAAAACCCGCACGCCCCGCGAAATACTCAACAAGCCCGGCAAGCTCACCGATGAGGAATTTGCGGTTATAAAGCGCCATCCCGACGAAGGTTATGAAATGCTCAAGGCCTCGGACAATGTCCCGGATGAGGTGCTGAACATGGTTCGTTACCACCATGAGCGGGTTGACGGCAGTGGCTATCCCAATGGGCTAAAGGGTGATGAAATCCCGCTTTCCGTGGGAATTATTTCAATCGCGGATGCCTACGAAACCCTCACTACCGATAATGCTTATCAGCCCGCGCTCACGCCGGTGGAAGCGATGCAACGGCTGCGTACCACAGGCACAGATGGTTTTGGAAAAGACCTGATGCAGGATTTCATGCGCTTCATGGGACTATATCCCGTTGGTAGCGTTGTCAAACTCAATTCCGACGATATCGCAATTGTATTTTCCGCGGATCAAAAAACACGCATGCGACCACTGGTTATGCTGGTACGGGATAGTAAAGGTACTGAAATCCGTCCCCACCGGCTAGTCAACCTGGCGGTTCTGCCAGAAAGCAAACTCTCGATTAGCAGCATCGTAGATCCCAGGAAATATGCAATTGATACCGCCACGCTGTTCGAGAAAGAGCTGGGGCAGTAAGTGACCAAGCCGCCGTGTTTCTGTAAGCACCATTTTCACTGTACCAGTACGTCGTATGTACATTATGTACATATTGTACATTTTAGTGAGTACCCATGAAAGGCCCAGCATCCGTAAAAGCCCCCAAGAAAAAGCCCTCTGATAACGTCAGCGTCGTAGAGGCCCGCGAGAAATTCGGGGATCTAGTCAATCGTGCGGCCTTGCTGTCTGAGCGGGTCTACGTCACCAAGCACGGCAAGCGGGTAGCTGCCCTGGTGCCCGTTGAAGACGCCGAACTGCTGGAAACCCTGGAGGATAAGTACGACCTTGCAGCCGTGAAAGAAGCACGGGCTGACATTGCCAAGCACGGAACCGTGCCCTTTGAACAACTCCTCAAAAAACTCGGGCTCTAGTCCGTGCCGGTGTATCAGGTTGAATTGAGCCATGCGGCAGAGAAGGCGATCCATGGCATTGAGCGCAAGATGCAGGTACGAATCGCTAGACGCTTACGCCAGCTCGCAGAAAATCCGCGTCCGCATGACGCCAAGAAATTGCAGGAAGAGCAGGGGGTTTATAGAGTAAGGGAAGGGGACTACCGGATACTTTATGAAATTTTTGACAAGAGACTGCTGGTGTATCTGCTGCGGGTCGGTCATCGGCGGGAGATTTACAGATAATGTATACAACGGGAAAATCGACGCATTCAGTAACTTATTGTTTTAAATATAATTACTGCGTATTCAATCGTATATAAATTCGCGATGTTTTATCAAAAGCGCAATATTAGTCGTCAACTTCGCCACGGATGGTGCATGGAAATAAGTATATCCTCGTCAACCCTGAGCAGAGGAGGATATCGATATGGTTAATCGGTATCTCACTATCATTCTGATCTTTGGTTTGATTTCCTCCTCATCGATAGCATTAGCGGACAGCAGCGGCTGGTATGTGGCAGCAGATGTAGGCCAATCTAAATTTACCGGAACGGGTGATTTGCAGACTCCCGCCACCCCTTCGAGTAATACCGATACTGAATATCGATTCAGCGCTGGATACCAATTCAATTCCTATCTAGGACTGGAAGCCGGTTATGCAAATTTTGGTCATGCTACCGGCACAAATACCTATCTGGGTAACCACCCACTTATTGTGCCATGTGACGCATCTTGTCTTATGGCATATGATGTCACCGCGAATTCAACTCTAAAAACGCATGGCTGGACATTAATCGTCGTTGGAGCATACCCACTAAGCGAATACTGGTCCATATCTGCCCGCGCCGGAGGAATCGACACACGTTCCGAATTGAATATAGAGTACACCCCCTACAGTAGTGCCGGCGGTCAACCGTATTCTAGAAGCTTGACTAGTACGAATTGGGACGGAACTTACGGGTTAAGTTTGAATTGGTTGTTTGCCGATCACTGGGCAGCACGATTGAGCTGGGACAAATACGTCGACCTTGGCAACAGCAGCAATATGGGTACTTACAGCGTCAATCTTGCATCGCTTGGTATTATTTATCGGTTCTGACGCCGCATATAATGTATACCGAGACGCACATCGAACCGCTGCAGCAGCATCACCGCACACACAAGCAGTCTTCAAGGTGAGGGCACGCGCAGCTGACACGTGAACGGCACCCACACAGCCCCACAACTTCGCTGCACGTTCTTGCGAGTCATGCGGACGTCCCTGTCCCAAGAGCGGCGCACGTCCCTGTGCGCCTTCGCTCACGTACAGACGCTGTAGGAGGCTCAGCGCTGCAAGATACGGGTTGAGGACTGTGTGAGTGACGGCGCTCATGCGCTCTCCTGCAACTGCTCAAGGACTTTGAAAACGGAATCGCGTGCATGCTCAGAGGCCAGCTGCCAGATGATCACGTACGCCTCCAATTGACGGCGAGTAAGCG
>DAHVFI010000151.1 GCA_027317045.1 Gammaproteobacteria bacterium | reverse complement strand
GCCGTGTAGTGCATTACAACATGACCCGCGATGTGCCGGCGCTACAGGCGGCCATGGTGGCCAAGACCCTGGGCACGCAGACGGCTTTTGATGTTGCCAGTGATGCGCTGGGTATCTTCGGCGGTAATGGCATCACGCACGAATACCCGATAGAAAAAATTCTGCGTGACGCCCGTGCCTCGATGATCGAGGACGGCACCAACGACGTGCTCTCGCTTAAGGGTGGTTATTACCTCATGGATCCGGATCTGCTCAGTTAAGGCGTGGTCATTCACGTGGCAAGCAGGGGTATTTTATGAAGCAGAACGCGTACATCGCCGGGGTAGGCATGACCCGCTTCGGCAAGCATCTGGACCGGGGGCTGAAGTCGCTAGGTGCCGAGGCTATCAACGAGGCGCTGGACGATGCCGGTATCGACAAGTCCGGGATTCAGGCGGCGTGGATGGGTAACGGTGGCGCCGCCATTATTACTGGCCAGGTGCTGATTCCAGGGCAGTGCGTGTTGCGTGGCATGGGCATAGGCAACATCCCGGTGGTGAACGTGGAGAATGCCTGTGCCACCTCGGCCACGGCGTTTCAGCAGGCGGCGTCGATGGTCACCGCCGGCGCCTATGACGTAGTACTGGTTTGCGGGACGGAGAAGCTCTACAGCCGGGACAAGCTGGCCACCTTCGCCGTGTTTCAGGGCGCGGTAGACACCGAGGACATGGAGCGAGTCAGGCAGCGCATTGCCGATAGCGCCCGGGCCGCCGGTTCGAACGCAGATATCGAAGGTGCCGGTACGACGCGTTCCATGTTCATGGACATCTACGCCAGCATGGCGCGCAACCACATGCGCAAGTTCGGTTCCACCCGGCGTCATTTTGCCATGGTGTCGGCCAAGAACTCCTTCCACGGCAGCATGAATCCCAAGGCGCAGTACCAGGAAGAGTTAACGGTGGAGGACGTGCTGGCGGCGCGCGTGGTGGTTGATCCGCTGACCTTGCCTATGTGTTCACCCATCGGTGATGGCGCCGCGGCCCTGGTGCTGGTGTCGGAAAAGAAGGCGCGCGAGATGGGCATGGCGCGCAAGGTGCGCGTGCTCTCCAGCGTGTTGGCCTCCGGCCACGATGATCCGCAACAGCCGAGCGCGCCGGAACTGACCATACAGCAGGTTTACCAGGAGGCTGGCATGGGGCCAGAACAGTT
>DAHVFI010000006.1 GCA_027317045.1 Gammaproteobacteria bacterium | reverse complement strand
GGTCTGTTCCTGGCCATGCTGCGGCGCTTCCGCATGCTGGCCCTCACGCTCTTCGTCACCATCATGCTCGGCGCCCGGCTTCTCGTCGTCGTCCCCGAGAGGATCCTCGACCTCGCGATCGGCGCGATCGTGATCGTCCTGCCGCTGCTCGTGCATTTCCGGCCGGGAATCCGCGTCACGCCGCGCCTCGAGCGCTGGCTCAATCCGGCGGTGGGCGCGGCAAGCGGCCTGCTCGGCGGCATCGCCGATCACGAATTCGTGCGCCAGCTTGCCCACGTTGATGACTACGAATTTCACGGTTTCGCCGCGGGTCACGACAATGCGCGACGGGTCGAAACGCAGCGTGTCGAGCGCGCGGATGTGAATCACGTGCACCGGTCCGGTGCCGTGGCCGGGATGGCCAAAGGGGAAGTGTTCACCAGCGCTTGCCGGCTTGCTCATGCCACCGGCGAGTGTCGTACCTGCCAACATGGCCAACACGAGGCCGGCCGCCAAAGCTGAAGCTGTTTTCATGGAGCTCCTCTTAAAATATCCAAACAGGAATGAAATATGGAACGTGTAGACCGTCATAATGTCACAAAGTTGCCAACCAAGAACTAGGACCCCAGTCATGAAACGCCTGTTGATGCTATTGTCTCTGTGCGCGCTGCCGGTGATTATGCCGGCGGCTTCCGCCGCGGCCGCTGCGGAAACCAAACCGCCGGAAAATCCGGTGCCCGCAGAGACCGCCGTGCGCACCCAGCACAGCGTGACGATCGACGGCACCACCATCAAATACACCGCCACTGCCGGCACGCTGCTGCTCAAAACCGACAAGAACCAGCCGACCGCCAGCGTGTTCTACATCGCCTACATCAAAGACGGCGCTCAGCCGGGCACACGCCCGATCACGTTCACCTATAACGGCGGCCCCGGCTTTGCCTCGGCGTTGGTGGATATCGGCGGCTTCGGTCCGCGGCGCATAACCTGGCCGGCACCCGGTGACATCAAAACCGAGCAGCCGCCCTACCGGCTGGTGAACAATGAATACAGCATTCTGAAGAGCACCGATCTGGTGTTCATTGATGCCGTGGGCACCGGCTACAGCCGCATCGTCGGCCAGGGCCAGCCCAAGGATTTCTACGGCGTCAGCCAGGATGGCAAGGCCTTCGCCCAATTCATCCAGCGCTACATCAGCCTCAACGGCCGTTGGAATTCGCCCAAGTTCCTGCTGGGCGAAAGCTATGGAACGACACGCAACGCAGTGCTGGCCAATGACTTGGTGAACCAGGGCATTTACCTGAATGGCGTCATCATGTGCTCCACAGTGCTGGATTTCGGCAGCATCGACGCCACCCCAGGCAACGACCTGCCCTACATCAGCTACCTGCCCTCCTATGCCGCCATCGCCTGGTATCACCACCGGTTGAACCCGATGCCGCCGGAGCTGGCCGCCTATGTGAAGCAGGTGGAACAGTTCGCCGCCGGCCCGTATGCAAACGCGTTGTTCCAGGGTTCGGCCCTGCCGGCCGCGGACAAACAGCAGATGGCTGCGCAACTCGCGCAGTACACCGGACTTCCGGTGTCGCTGTGGCTCAAGGCGGATCTGCGCATTCCACTGCCGGTTTTCCAGCGCAATGTCATGGGCAACGACACCATGACCGGCCGCTACGACGAGCGCTACACCACGCCGGAACTGCAGCCCCTGCTGCCGTGGCCCGGTCGTGACTCCCTGGGGGCCACCACCACGGCCTATTCGGGTGCGCTCACGGCGCTGCTGAACCAGTACGTGACCCAGACCTTGAAATATCACAGCGACCGGCCCTACCTGCAAAGCAGCGGCGCCGTGTTCCGCGCCTGGGACTGGAAGTTTTTCCCGCCCCTGAGCGAGCTGGGCATGGGCGTCGGCAACCGCACCACCTGCTGCGGCACCAATGTGGCGCCGGCGCTGGCGCGCGCCATGAGCAACGACCCAGGCATGCAGCTGATGATGAACAACGGCTATTACGACACCGCCACGCCGTTCTTCGCCACCGAGTACACCTTGAACCACATGAAACTGCCGGCGGCGATTCAAAAGAACGTGCATTGGTATTTCTATCCGGTGGGCCACATGCTGTACTTCAATCCCAAGGTGCTACCGCGGGTGGATCACGACATCGACAGCTTTATCGAAAACGCAGCCGCTGGAGGCTGAACCGCGGAATCTGCAATCAGGCAAGCAACACCCACGGGGGTACCGTGGGTGTTTTTTCTTATGAGAAATACGGTTACTGAATCCCGCATTTCAGGCAGACGGGTTCTTGTGCCATTCAACCAGGAGGGCTCCGCACCCCCGCGGAACTCAGAGGTTTTTATGTCTCAGCTGGAGTGGTATAGACTCGGAATTATATGGAACGCGGTGAAACTGCAATATCGCCGATTTCCTCCTAATACAGGTTAGGTTTCCGAAGGAAACAGCGTGCTTGAGTTCGAATGGGATGCGGCGAAGGCCAGAGCGAATGAGGCGAAGCACAGCGTTTCGTTATTGGAGGCGAGCGAGGTATTTGACGACGATTATTCGTCAAGCGTGCGAGATCCGGACCATTCAGAGGATGAAGATAGGTACTTGATTTTTGGGCTTTCGAAGACAGCCAGATACCTGGTGGTATCCTATACGGAGCGTAGTGACCGTATTCGAATTATCTCGGCGCGAGAAATGACGCCGCGTGAGCGAAGAGCCTATGAGCAACGATAAAGACACTCTCCGAGAGGAATATCCTGAGGACCTCATCAAATCGGGGGTCCGGGGCAAGTATGCCAAACGGTATCGGGAAGGTACGAATTTGGTTTTAATCGACCCGGATTTGCACAAGGAGTTTCCGGATTCCGAGTCCGTAAATCGCGCACTCCGTGATTACCTCTCTAAGAAGCGAATCGCAACCTAACCGCGCCCTCGACCGGACGCCGGGAAACAAAGCGATGCTGCGCGGCTGGCTCCTGGGCGGTGCAGGTCAAGGCAATCGTTGGGCGGCAAAGGGAAATCAAGCGCAATGATTGACCACACCGGCATTGGGGTCGCGGATGTTGGGCGGTCCGCAATCTTCTATGATGCAGCTTTAGGCGCCTTGGGCCTACGTAGGGTGATGCAACTTCCCCCGGCCACAGGCGAAGATGCTGTGGGATATGGCATTGATTACCCGTTATTCTGGATCGACCGATTCCATCCACACAACATCAAGCAGCACACGGCATTTTCCGCACGCACTCGCGCGGATGTAGATGCTTTCTATGCAGCTGCATTGAAAGTGGGTGGTAAGGGTAATGGAGCACCTGGGCTACGCGATACCAACGAGGGCTATCCCGCCGGCTACTATGCTGCGTTTGTGCTTGATCCGGATGGTAACAATATGGAGGCGGTTTGTCGTGAGAGTTGATCGGAGTTAAGGGGTCCGGAGTTAAGGGGTCAGAGCCCTTTTACGGATTTCTGCGGACGTCCACGCTGTGCCTGCCCTACCTTCGTTTTCAAGGTCCGCTCAATGGTGGCTCGAAAACGGTCATTGCCCAGCGGTGTTCCAGTGCTCCAGGCAGCACGTACTTCGCTCAGTTGTTCTGACGCTAGCGGTTGTCTGAAAAGCGCCCGATAGGCTACTTGTCGTGCCGCCTGATTCCGGGCTAATGCTCGATAACAATCATGGGGTGTAATCAATTGATCCTCGTGACCTTGGCTATTGACGCGATAACTCGACCACCGATACTGAGCGGGAGATTTCACCATCCCGGCGCGTACCGGATTCAACTCGATGTAGCGCATGCACACCAGAAGGTAACGCTCTGCCTGAATCAGACTGGCCTTGTATCGCCCTTCCCACAGCGTACCCGTGCGCCGGTAGACGCGATTGACATAGGGCACGTAGTGCCGGCCCACGTATTGCATCAAATGGCTGATGCCCTGCTGTGTGTCCGGCGACAAAAGCAGATGCACATGGTTGGTCATTAGCACATAGGCGTGCAACTCACAGCCATAACGCCCCAACCCTTCACTCACCCACCGCAAGTATGCTTGGTAGTCATCAGGACCGAAGAAAGTAGGCTGCCGATTATTGCCGCGTTGGACAACATGCGTAGGGACGCCGGGCAATTGAAATCTTGGTTTCCTCGGCACCGGAATACTCTTCCCTGCTTATGCCTATCCCCAACAGCCTAACACAGTAAAGGGCTCTGACCCCTTAGTCCGACCTTAGTCCGAGCTTGAGCACATGGATACCATACTAATATATGGCTTTTTGTATTGCCATATGGTAATCTTCGCTCGTGGCAAGGACGCACTTTGATTGGGATCCTGACAAGGATGCAGAAAACCAGCGGAAGCACGGGTTTTCGTTCCTACGGGCCCAGCATGCCTTCGCTGACAGACAGCGCGTGATTGCCAGGGACATCACCCACAGCCAGACCGAGGAACGGTTCTATTGCTTTGGCAAGGTGGATGGCGGCGTGCTGACGGTGCGATTCACCTATCGCGCCCCGGTTATTCGAATTATCGGCGCCGGCTATTGGCGCAAAGGCAAGGTCATCTATGAGCGCGAAAATCAAATACACCGATGAGCCGCTTGGCAAGACCCAAGTGGTCACCGACTTTCTTCCCTCACCGGCCGAATTGGCTTTTCGGGAAGAAGGTGTGAAAATCACTCTGGCTCTGAGTAAGAAGAGTATCGAGTTTTTCAAGTCTGAAGCCGCAAAGCACCACACCCAATACCAGCGCATGATTCGCCGGCTCCTCGACGGCTATGTTGATGCGCATGCCCAAACACGGCGTTCCAACGGAACGCGCCAAAAACGCCACGAACCTTAAGTCATTCGTCAGACAGAGGCGCGGCTAACGCCGTGAGTACATGCAGAATGGGGTGCAAAAGCCCCCCACCCCATGATTCACTACGGTTTCAATTGCTGCTGCCAGAAATCCTGCATGGCGGTGAACAGATGCGTGCGCGCGGCCGGGCCTGATATGCCGTGGGTTTTGTTGGGATACACCAGCAACTGGTAGGGCTTGCCAGCGGCGATCAAGGCCTGGATGAACTGCAGGGTGTTCTGCCAGTGTACGTTGTCGTCACCGGTGCCCGCCACCAGCAGCAGCGGATCGGCGAGATTCTTGGCGGCAGCCACGTCCGAGCTTTCGGCATAGCCAGCGGGATTGGCCTGCGGCGTGCCCATATAACGTTCCGTGTAGATGGAATCGTAATCCTGCCACTGGGTCACCGGCGCCACCGCAATGCCGGCACGCCACGCGCCGGGCGCATGGGTCAGCGCATAAGTGGCCATATAGCCGCCGTAACTCCAGCCCCAGATGCCGATGCGTGCAGCATCCACATAAGGCCGGGATTTAAGCCAATTCAAGGCCGCCAGTTGGTCCGCGAGCGCCAATGCACCCAGATGGTTTTTGACCAGCGCCTGGCTGCGATGACTGAAATAGGTGGCCGCGCGGTTGTCGGTGGCGAACAGGATAAAGCCCTGCTTGACCAGCAGCTGATCGAACAGAAAGCCGCTACCGCCCCAGACATCCCGCACCGTGGGCGCCACGTCCGGTCCGCCGTACTGGTACATGATGACCGGGTATTTCTTGGCGGAGTCGAAATCCGGCGGCAGGGTCATACGCGCGTAGATCGGTGTGCGACCATCGGCGGCCGGAATGCGGAAGAAGCTCGGCTTCTGGAACCGATACGACAGCTTGGCGGATGCCTGAATCAACGTATGCCGGCCGTTCTCCAGGTTCACCAGCGTGAGCGACGGCGGCGTCAGCACATTGGAATAGCTGTCGAGAAAGGCGCGCGCCTGCGGCGCCATGTTGATATTGTGGGTGCCGGACCCGAGAGTCATCGCGCGCGGTTCGCCGCCACGCAATGATACCCGGTACAGCTCGGTGTTCAGCGGACCGTGGGTATAGCGGGTGAAATACAGTTGGCCGCGCTGTTCATCCACGCCTTCGAGTTTGAGCACATTGTAATCGCCAAACGTGAGTTTGCGCGCCACCCGGCCATCGTCGCTGAACAGATAAAGATGATGCCAGCCGTCTTGCTGGCTGTTCCAGATGAAGCCCCCGCTCTTGAGGAAATGCGGCGCAGCGCGTACATCCACCCAGTCCGGATCCGTCTGGCTCACCACCACCCGTGCCGCCCCCGATTCCGGATCGGCGGTCAGCAATTGCAACTGGGTTTGGGCACGGTTCAGCACTTCACCGTACACCCGCTCGCCAGCGGGCAGCCAACCAAAGCGTGCCAGATAAGTGTCTGCGGTACCAGCCATGGACATCCAGACGGTTCTGCCGGATTGCACATCGCACACCCCAAGCCGCACTAGGGGGTTGGGGGTTCCGGCATTCGGATATTTCTGTTCATAAACGCTGGGCTGCTGCGCCAGGTAATTGATGAGCGGGAAACTGTGCACCGGGCGCTGATCGGATTGCAGGAACGCGATATAGCGGCTGCCCGGCGACCAGCGGTACCCGGAGCGTAATTCCAGCTCCTCCCTGTAAACCCAGTTCAACTGACCATTCAGCACACCGCTGACGTGCGGCATCACGCTGTACACCTTGCCGCCGCTAACCGGCGTGTAATGCAGATCCCCATCTGTCAGGTAACTCACCCAGCGCTGGTCGGGGGAGAGTTGCGGGTTGCGTTTGGCGCCCGGTTCATGGGTAATCTGCGTGATTTTATGGCTGCTCAAATCGTAGAGATAAACCTGGTCGTTGCTGAGAAAGAAGATGGCATCGCTTTTGGGCGACCAACGATAGCTGGCCACATGGTAGCGGGTGATGCGTTCCTGAACCCGCTGGTTCTTGATGTCACTGGGCGGCTCGGCGGCGCTGCCCAGCTGTTCGGCGGTCAGCAGCACGGAGTTCCGGTCGGTCCGCGTGTCCAGAATATGCAAGTCGGCCAACCCGCCGTCCCCATGCCGCAGGAAATAGGTGACGTAGCGGCCATCCGGACTCCACTCCACTTCCTCCGGGTGATAGCCCGTCAGTCCGGGCTTGGCGAAAATCCGCGCAATGCCGTAGGAAGCCGGCGGTGCGGGTTCAACCGCCGCCGTTGCGGACAGTATGACGCCGCAGGACAGCAAAACCGGACCGACAAGACGGCTGATGTTTCTCATTGGGCTGGTCCTCGAAAGGCGGGCGGTTCGGGTGAATACTCCGGCGATGGTTCCAGCCGTCCGCTGCGGTCCGGATGGTGAAACAGGATAACCACCACCACCGAGGACAGGGCCAACAACGCCAGGAGCCAGAAAGCCGTGTTGAAGCTGTGTGTCACGCCCACAATCCAGCCGGTGATCAGGGGCGCGGCGAAACCGGAAATGGCGAAGAACGTGTCCATGACACCGAGCGCGGTGCCGGCGCGTTCACGCGCCACATCCACATTGACGGCATAAAACGCCGCATTCGCGCTCATACTCAACCCCACCGCCAGGGAAATGAATACCAGCATCATCGTAAGGTCGTGCACAAAGATTACCGGCAGGATGCACAGTCCCGCCAGCAATTGCGATATCCAGATGGGATGGGAGCGCGCGACACGCAGACTGCCGGTTTTACGCAGCAACGCATCGGACAAATAACCGCAGGCCCACAGCAGCAGCGCCGCCACCAGCCACGGCAGGATCGCGAATACGCCCACCTGTTTCAAATCGAGGTGATAAGCCTTTTCCAGATAGCTGGGCAGCCAGGTCATGAAGAAGAACAGGAAATAACCGAACACAAAGAAAGACCAGTCGTTGGCCAGCAGCGTGGGATTGGACAGCAGGAATTTCCACAGGCCCCGCATCTGCCGGCGGCGCCGGTGCAGGGTTTTGCTGGCGACGCTGCGATCGACCTGCTGGCCGTCGCGGATGTGTCGCAGTTCAGCCGGGTTTACAAAACGGCTGTGCTCGGGAAAATCCCGGAACAGCCACCACCACAGCGGCAGCCACGCAAGCCCGAGCAGCATGAGTACCACGAATAGGCCGCGCCAGCCCACGTGGAGGATGAGCTGGGTGGCGATGGGTGCGCCGATGGCCAGTGCCAGCGGTACCGCCACCAGGGAGTTGGACAGGGCGATGGCGCGTTCGCGACTGGACAGCCAATCGGCTACCCCGCGGTTCATGGCGGGAAAATTGGGTCCTTCAGCCACGCCCAATAGAACGCGCACCCCAGCCAGCATCACAAAACCCATGGCCAGACCCGTAAGGCCGATGGCGATGGACCATACCAGCGCGGCCCAAAACAGCGTCACCCGCGCACCGTAACGGTCGGCAAATATTCCGCCGAAAAACGTAGTCAGCATATAACCGAGACTGAACGCCGCCAGAATGAAACCGCTGAGAATGTCTTTATCGTGCTGGCTGAAATCGAGATCGCGGGCAATATCGCCGATGGCGTAGGCAATGGCGGACCGGTCAATATAGTTGATCACGGTGATGGTGAAAATCAGCGCGATAACGATCCAACGGAATCGGCTCATGCGCATGCTGTAGCTCCAGCGGTAATAGTGATAACGACGCCCACTGCGGCCTCGCGGCGGTCATGGATAGCCGCTCTCAGGCCATACCCACATGCCCCGATTGTGCGTGCACCCTTTCCAGCCAGCCGCGGACCTTACTATAACGGGAAAGATCGAAACCGCCTTCATCGGCGACGTGGGTATAGGCGTAGAGCGCGATATCGGCGATGGAATATTGCCCGCCTGCAAAGAACGCATGCTCTGTGAGCTGCCGTTCCATCACCGCGAGTGCCTGGTGGCCGCGTGCGTGCAAGCGCGGCAGATCCGCACGCCGCGCATCATCGGGGGGCAGGAATTTCATGATGAAACGCGCCACCGCCAGATACGGCTCGTGGCTGTACTGTTCGAAGAACAGCCATTGCATGACGTGGGCGCGTTGCCAGCGGTCCTGAGGAAGATACGGCGTACCTTCGGCGAGATAGCACAGGATTGCGTTGGATTCGGCGAGATATTGGCCAGGCGTGATTTCCAACAGCGGGACTTTGCCGTTGGCGTTCATGGCAAGGTACTCGGGGGTGCGGGTCTCGGCCTTGCGGGTGTCCTTCTCAATCCACGCAAAAGGCACGCCCATCTGGGTGAGCAGCAGTTTCGGTTTGTAGCAGTTGCCTGAACCGGACATGCCGTAGAGCCGGTACATTTTTCGTTGCTTATTTTTTCGGTGGTGCGCTGGGCTTGGGACTGACCAGCGGCACAGCGGGTGGTGTGAATTTAACCGTAACGGTGACATGCTGAGTGGGGCCATCACCGTTCTTGCCGGCCAGCGGCTCAAAGTACCATTGCTTCACGGCGGCTAACGCGGCGCTATCGAAAAGCCCCGCCGGGGTGGCAGTGACCACTGTCGGCTTGACAGCCTGGCCCTGTGATCCAATGTTAAAGGATAGGGTCACGGAGCCTGCAAGACGTTGATTGAGAAGTTCCGGTGGGTACACCGGGTTCATGCGGTAAATCTGCCACTGACCGACAGTCACTACTTCGCAGCGGCTATCCGGTGCGTAGATCTCCGGTTCATTCAGACACAAAAAACGGGTGCGCTGCTGGTTGGCGTCGGGGCCGAAAAACAGCGGGTAAATGAAATCCCTGGCGACGGGCTGGTCGCCATCCAGCGCCGGTTTAAAGCGCCAACCCTGGAAAGCCGCCAGCACTGCGGCGGTGTCTGCCGGTGACAATTTGGAAAATGCCGCTTGGGGATTCTGAATACTGCCGTCGGCCTTGACCGTGAACCGCAGCAGTGCCTGCTGATCAATCTGTCCGTCTATCAGTGCCTGTAATGCCGGCGTGATCGCCTGGCGCGTGGGAGTGCCTATCAGTACTGGCGGGGCGGGGCGGGGCTTGGGAGGCGCGGGAGGAGGTGCGGTGACGCAGCCTGCCAGAAACACGGAAAATAACAAAAAACCGAATGCCCTTTGCACCATTATTGATGATCCGGTAAATCAAGGTGGGCGGCAGGAAAGAATAACCCTGACCAAGAGGCGTTACCTTAACATGGGCTACGCCCCCGCCCAACTTTCCTTCCAATTCCAAAGTTTCCGGCTACAATACTGGACAAATATACAGTCTTTTCAGTTCGCCATGTCAGCACCACCCGAGACTCTGCGCAAAGGCCGTGGCGTGCTTTCCAATCCGGAAGGACGCTTTGAAACCCGCCGCCGTGAAAATTTTCATGACGGCTGGGAGCAGCCTGAAGAGGACGCACTGCCGCCGCTGGAAACCACCGTGACCCCGGAACCGGCGCGCTCTATCATCAGCCGCAACCAATCGCCAGATATCCCCTTCGCCCAGTCCATCAACCCCTATCGCGGCTGTGAACATGGATGCATTTATTGCTTTGCCCGCCCCAGCCACGCTTATTTGAATCTTTCCCCGGGCCTGGATTTCGAAACCAAACTCTTTTACAAGCAGCATGCCGCCGAGTTGCTGGAAAAGGAGTTGCGCAAACCAGGTTACCGTTGCCAGCCCATCACCTTGGGCGCCAATACCGATCCTTACCAGCCGATAGAACACAAGCTTGAAGTCACGCGCAGTCTGCTGGAGGTGCTGCAGCGCTTCCGTCACCCTGTGAGCATCGTCACCAAAAGCACGTTGGTCACGCGCGACCTGGATATCCTCGCCGACATGGCAAAACAGGAGCTGGCCACGGTCATGGTGAGCGTGACGACGCTGGATGATGGACTGAAGCGCACGCTGGAACCGCGCGCACCCAGCGCTCGGAGCCGCCTACGGAGCGTGCATGCTTTGGCCTTGGCAGGCGTGCCGGTGGGAGTGCTCACTGCACCCATCATCCCGATGGTGAATGACGCGGACATGGAGAATATCCTGGAACAAGCCGCTGCGGCCGGCGCCTGTGGCGCCGGATACGTGCTGTTGAGGCTGCCCTATGAACTTAAGGGCATATTCCGTGAGTGGCTGGATTCGCATCTTCCGGAACGCGCCGACCATGTCATGAGCCTGATCCGCCAAGCACGCGGCGGCAGAGAGTATGCCGCTGAATTCGGCACGCGCATGCGCGGCACCGGGGAATATGCGGAGCTGATTGCGCAGCGCTTCAGGCTCGCCTGCAAACGACTAGGACTGCTGCCCGCCCGCCGCATGCGACTCAGCAGCGCCCATTTCCAGGTGCCGTCCATTTGCCCGCAATTGGATCTGTGGGGGCCGTAAACCACAATTTTGCACCCTGCGGGATTTCAAATGTTCTGGCTGCAGAAGCGTAAATGATGCCTTGCCGTATTACCGCTAATGAACGGCATCTCCATGCTGGTACCGGGTCTCTCCCTTAAGCGCTTCCAGTTCCCGCGCCAACAACTTGGAATCCAGCAGATTGATTTCCACCAGCCGCTGCAAATGGGCGAAACTTTCTGGATCATGGGCTTCCCAACTGCAACCGATGTGGTCGCCGTTGACATGTACAACGATGGCTTCCAATTCCAGCTTTATGAGTTCCGCCAGCCGCCATTCCACCCGCAGCCGGTCGCCCTCCACCGGCCGCCAACCGGCGGGGCAGCGTGCCAGAAATCCGCGGAAGGACATATCCAGCATCTCGCATTCCTGCACCGCGTCACCCTGGCGGACATGGATGACCGAGGCGAAGCGAAAGCGGCGGAAACGGCGTCGCTCGTGGCCTTGTTGGACCGGCATGCTTTCATATCCCATTAAGTAACGCGGCGTCCTTAGTATAGTCAGCAAACCGTCCGGCTTCAGCCAATTTCGGGCGCAATTCATGCCACCCCTGGCTTTCGAGATCCGGGCAAGCAGCCTTGCCTTCTCCCGGCGGCCCCCGGCCCACTCTTCACAGCAAGGTCCGAATCTGGTACTAAAGCCGCGGGGCCTGCTGGAACTGCGATATACCGGTACCAGACCGGCCCCTTCCTCCACAACCGGATCACCCATGGCAACCCAGGCACACGTCTCCCAGACCCGTTCGTTCTCCACGGTTTTCTTCATCGAGATGTGGGAACGCTTCGGCTACTACGGCATGGCGGCCCTGTTGGTGCTGTTCATGGTACAAAAACTGGGGTTCTCCGACACCCAGGCCAACCTCACCTGGGGCGCATTCGCAGCCCTGGTGTATGCCGCACCTTCCATCGGCGGCTGGATCGGCGACAAGATTCTGGGTTCACGCCGCACCATGACCA
>DAHVFI010000003.1 GCA_027317045.1 Gammaproteobacteria bacterium | reverse complement strand
GATCCCACCTATCTGGATGTGTCCGTGCCGGCAGACGCAGTCTTCAAGCAGGCGGTCCCGCGTGGGCATACGGCCTTCGCTTATGTCTATGAAGGCGAGGGGCAATTCGGTGTGAATACCAAATCCGCCGGCACGAATGTGCGCGGACCGAAACTCGTGGTGTTTACCGACGGCGATACGGTGGAGATCGGGGCTGCACCAGCGGACGTTAAATTTCTGCTGATTTCCGGTCAACCGTTGCATGAGCCGGTGGCGCGTTACGGCCCGTTCGTGATGAACACCGCGGAGGAAATCCAGCAGGCCCTGATGGATTTACGCAATGGAACCTTCGTGTGAAGCGCAGATAATAAAGTTAAAAAAACGGGCGCTGTGACTTGTGCACGGCGCCCGTGAATTTTGAGAATAGCGAATTTCAGGGCTTCACAAATTTGAGGGTCATGCGATCGGATTCGCCGATGGCCAGCATTTTTGCGCGCAAGTTTTTGGGTCCTGCGAGATCCGGCGGCAGCCAGTGCACCATGATGTCCTCCGGATCCTTGGGGTTGGCATTGATCTCCGAAACTCCCGCCAACTGGAAGCCGGCCTTGAGCCCCGCCTCGATCATGTAATCCTCGGGAATGCGGTGTAATTCTCTGGAGCTTTCCACGGCGTCGGCAAAGGGTCTTGCGCGGTGCTCCACCACCCCAAATACACCTCCGGGTTTGAGCACGTTATAGGCGGCTTTGAATACTCCCGCCAGCGTTTCCGGACTGTGATTCAACCAGTTGTGGGCGTTGCGAAAGGTCAGCACCAGGTCGGCGGAATTAGCCGGCCCCAGATTAACCTGCTCCGGTGGCGCGAAAGGGATAACTTTCTCGATGTGCCCGTACACCGCCGGGTCAGCCTTGAGTTTCGCATCATAGGCTTCCGCCATGCGGTGCATGAATGAACTGGTGCTGTCCACGGGCGCAGAGGCCTCGATGAGATGGCCGTGCTGGTAGAGAAAAGGCGCAAGAACTTCTGTGTACCAGCCGGCACCGGGTTCCAGTTCTATCACTGTCATATCCGGACGGATACCGAAGAATTCCAGGGTTTCGACCGGGTGGCGGAATTGATCGCGCGCTTTGTGGGCGGCTGAACGCCAACTGCCGTTAAGGGCCTCTTTGAGCAGCGTTGTGGTGTTGCCGGAAGGCGCGATCGGACCTGCGCTTGCGGTGGACGCGATCAACAATGCGCCGGTAACCAGGAAAGAAAATCTGCAGAAGCGAAGAAACATGGCTGGATCCTCCTGATGAAGGGTTTAACTATAGCTCTTAGACTCGGAATATGATGCAAGATATGGTAAAAAGTGCGCCTTTCCCGCGGTTTATTGCAGTCAAATGCCCTGGTTACCGGATTACCGCACATGAGCCACGACCGATTCACCTTTGTTTTGCAATCAAGCCGCATGGCTACGCCGCGCGTCCGCCAGTTCAATTTTCGGCGCGAAGACGGCACTCCCTTCAATTACACACCGGGGCAGTTTATCACCCTGCATATGCCCTGGCAGGATATGGAGCTGCGCCGCAGCTACAGCGTGGCCACCATTCCAGGCAGCGAGGATGAAGTGCAGATCGCGGTTACTTATGTGGAAGACGGGCGTGCCACGAAACTGCTTTATGGGATGTCAACTGGCGCGCGGGTGGAAGCTACCGGGCCATTCGGGCGCTTCGTGCTGCGCGACGATCCACCCGGGCGCTATTTGCTGGTGGCCACCGGAACCGGCATTTCGCCTTACCGCGCCATGCTGCCACAGTTGCGCGCGCGACTCGACGGCAAGCAGCACCAAGCGGTGCTGTTGCTGGGGGTGCGCGGTCCGGATGAATTGCTGTTTGGCGAGGACTTTTTAAGCTTCGCCCGCGAAAATCCCGCGTTCGGTTTTATCG
>DAHVFI010000320.1 GCA_027317045.1 Gammaproteobacteria bacterium | reverse complement strand
TGTCTTCATCGGCGCCGGGTGCTTCACCGATCACCAGCCATTCTGCCCGCCGGTTGCCGACACCGAATACCGTCTGGGTGCAGCCGGCGCGCAGCCCGCAAGCAGTGCAGGCCTTGACCGCTTGCTCCAGCGCCGGCCAGTCCATGGCGGTCACGGATGTTGCCCGCGAAGCGGATGAAATGTCGGTTTTGTCAGACGGCGAAAGCGGCGAATCGCTCAGCAGCTCACGCCGCTGCCATGTCGTGATACCCAGCTCGTATAGATATTGAGCGCGACGCGCATCCATGGCGGTTCAGTGTGCATGCCGGCGCGCCAGCCGGCGGCGCAAGCGCCACAGCGCCATAACCGGGCCGGAACAGGCGTATAAGAAAAAAACGCCAAACAACACATCGGGCGGGCTAAGTGAGATCACGATGATCGCAATAGGTATGATCAGAATGGTGGAGAACGGCACGCGGCCGTGCAGATTGAAATCCTTGAAGCTGTAATAGCCGATGCTGCTCACCATGAGTGCTCCCGCCGCAACCGTTAGCACATAGGCGGGGATCACCAGCGCTGGACCGGGGATGCTCAGATCCACGCCCAGCCACACCGTACCTGCAACAATGCCGGCAGCGGCCGGACTCGGCAGACCCTGAAAGTAGCGTTTGTCCACCACGCCGGCACGCACATTGAAACGCGCGAGACGCAAGGCCGCGGTAATGGCGTAGAAAAATGCGCCGAGCCAGCCGATCTTGCCCCAGGCCCAGCCAAAATTGACCATGTCCTTGAAAGCCCATTCGTACATGACCAATGCCGGCGCCAGACCGAAGGACACCATATCCGAGAGACTGTCGTATTCCTTGCCAAAGGCGCTCTCGGTATGCGTGAGTCGCGCGATACGCCCGTCGAGACCGTCCATGATCATGGCCACGAATACGGCGATGGCCGCGGGCTGGAAATGCCCGGCGATGGCGGCGACGATGGCGTAGAAACCGGCAAACAGACCGGCGGTGGTAAACAGATTCGGCAATAAATAGATACCGCGGCGACGCGGACCTTCGACTCCCGCGTCCTCCGCCTCGCCTATCTGCTCATCGATGCCGACTTCGGTATCAACCTCCGGGTCCGGATTCACAGATGTGTGCATGTCATGGCCTCGATTCATGGAACTCTATGATGCCATGACAGGCCGCGTGGGGCGACCGACCCTCACCCACCCGGTTCAGCCTGCGCCTTGCAGGTGTTTACGCAGTGCCTTGCCCACGGTTTCGATGAGCTGGGTGCGCGCCCGCACACGCTCGATTTTCACGGTCGGCATGCCGGCTCCCATTTCATGATCCAGTTCTGTCGCAAACTGGCCGCTCTGGATCTCCGTCAAAAGCTCTTTCATGCCAGCATGCGAGGCCGGCCCGATGACGCGCGGACCACGGGTGTAATCCCCGAACTCGGCGGTCGTGGAAATGGATTCGCGCATGCCGGCGATGCCTTTGTTATGAATCATGTCGGCCATGAGCTTTACTTCATACAGGCATGAGAAGTAGGCTACTTCCGGTGCATAGCCCGCTTCCACCAGAGTATCGAAGGCCGCCAGAATGAGATGGGTGAGCCCGCCGCAGAGTACCGCCTGTTCGGCGAACAAATCGGTTTCGGTTTCCTCGCGAAAGCTGGATTCTATGATACCGGCGTGGCCATGTCCTTGTGCCCATGCGTAGGATAAAGCCAATGCGCGCGCATTGCCGCTGGCATCCCGATGTACGGCGATGAGCGCCGGCACGCCGCGATCCGCCTGATACTGCGCGCGTACCTGCTCACCGATGCCACTGGGGGCTACCAGTATCACGTCGAGATCGTCACGTGGAATAATGCGTCGGTAATGAATGTTGTATCCGTGAGCAAAAATCAGTGCGCCGTTTTTCCTGAGGGTGGGCGCTACCGTCTCCGCATAGACCCGCGCCTGGGTTTCATCGGGGATCAGCAGCACCACAATATCGGCCTTGGCCACCGCCGCGGAAGGCTCCATCACGCTCAGTCCGGCGGCTTCCGCGGCGGCACGTGATGCCGAGCCGGCGCGTAAACCGACAGTCACATTGACGCCGGAATCCTTGAGATTCATCGCCTGGGCGCGCCCTTGGGCCCCAAAACCCAAGACCGCGACACGCCGCGCCCTGATCAGCGAAGGATTAATGCCGGTGTCGTACAGCACTGTGGCCATGTCGATTTACCCCTGTTGGCGGCATCACGCTAACCGCAGCCGGTGCTGAAATCAACTGGACACCGCCGGTGGAAATAGGCGGCTAATGACTATACTGGGCTCAACGACGCCCGTTAAAATACCATCTTTGCAACATAAAGCCCTTATCCAAGAATGCGTACTTCCCGTTTCCCCCTATTTACCGTCAAGGAAACCCCCGCCGACGCGGATACCCTGAGCCACCAGCTTATGCTCCGCTCCGGCATGATTCGCAAGCTGGCGGCCGGCATCTATAGCTGGCTGCCGCTCGGGCTGCGGGTGCTGCGCAAGGTGGAAAGCATCGTGCGTGAGGAAATGAACCGCGCCGGCGCTCGAGAACTGCTGATGCCCTCTATCCAGCCAAAAGAGCTGTGGGACGAGTCCGGGCGTTGGGATAAGTACGGCAACCTGCTGCTGCGCATCCAGGATCGCAAGGAACAGTGGTACTGCTTCGGCCCGACCCACGAGGAGGTTATCTGCGATATCGTGCGCAGCGAGATCAAGAGCTACAAGCAGCTGCCGGTCACCTTCTTCCAGATCCAGACCAAATTCCGCGATGAGATCCGTCCACGCTTCGGGGTGATGCGTGCGCGCGAGTTCCTGATGAAGGACGCTTACTCTTTCCACCTGGATCAGGCCAGCCTGGATCAAACCTATCGCACGATGTACGACGCCTACACGCGCATCTTCACGCGGCTCGGTTTGAACTTCCGCGCCGTGGCCGCCGACAGCGGCGACATCGGTGGCGACCTGAGCCACGAGTTCCAGGTGCTGGCTGACTCCGGTGAGGACGCAATCGCGTTCTCCGATCAGTCCGACTATGCCGCCAACACCGAGCTTGCAGAAGCCTTAGCGCCTGCAGGAGAACGACCCAAGCCCTCAGAAATATGTATGAAAGTTGATACGCCCGGTAAAACAACCTGCGAGGAAGTTGCAGCTTACCTCAAGGTTCCAATAACCAGCACAGTCAGGGCCATCGCGGTAGTTGGTTCAGGCGGCTTTGCCCTGATCCTTGTGCGCGGTGATCACGAGTTAAATGAAACCAAACTCAAAAAGATCGAGGGCTTTGGTGATTATCGTCTGGCTACGGAAAAAGAGATCGAGCTGCATTTAGGGTGTCGGGCAGGATATATTGGCCCGGTTAACCTCAGCCTATTTTCAGATATCCGTGGGAATAGAACTCTGTATACAGCAACAGCCTCGGCACCGATCAATGAACCTAGAACATTCATGCTTATTGTTGACAGGACTGTTGATAAAATGGCGGATTTTGTCTGTGGTGCAAATAAAACTGGGTATCACTGCAAAGGCTTTAATCTAGATCGGGATATCGAGCATGGGTATGTCGTTACCGATATTCGCAAAGTAGTGGAAGGCGATCCTTCACCAGACGGCAAAGGCAAACTTGGAATCGTGCGCGGTATCGAGGTTGGTCATATCTTCCAGAATGGACGCAAATACACCGAAGCGATGCACGTAAGCATACTTGATGACCAGGGCCGTACACGGACACCGATTACCGGCTGCTACGGCATAGGTGTTTCCCGCATCGTGGCCGCCGCGATCGAACAGAACCACGACGAGCGCGGCATTGCTTGGCCGGAACCGCTGGCGCCATTCCAGCTGGCGCTGTTGCCGCTCAACATGCACAAATCGCCAAAGCTGCGGACTGCCGCGGAGGCGCTTTATACCGAGCTCACTGCTGCTGGCTATGACGTGCTACTGGATGATCGTGAACTGCGCCCCGGCCCCATGTTCGCGGATGCGGAACTCATCGGCATCCCGCATCGTGTAGTGCTTTCGGAACGCGGTCTGGATGCCGGCACTGTGGAATACAAGGGACGTCGCGATACCGACAACCGCGACGTGCCGCGCGGCGAATTACTTGCGTTTCTGAAAGAACGCGTGCGGACTTCTTCCCAGCTATCCTGATGCTGCGCAGCCTGCCTCTGATGTTATTGGGCGCAAGCCTGTTGGCGGGCGCCCCGGCCTTCGCCCAGAAATTCATTACTCCCAGTCCTGAGCTGCTGGCGCTGGTAACGAGGGCCGCCGCCGATAACACCAGTTTCAAGGATAAGTACGACGCCCAAGTCTGGCTCATAACCATGTCCAACCGCCTGGCAGCAACTATTGCCGACCCGCACAAGCGCTTGGCGTTGCTGGAGTTGATTCATGCGGAAGCCACTCGCGCCGGGGTTTCGCCGGAGCTGGTGCTATCCATCATCAACGTAGAAAGCGATTTTCACCGCTTTGCCGTATCCCATGCCGGCGCCCAGGGACTCATGCAAATCATGCCCTTCTGGCTGAAATTGAGCGGCCAACCCAACGGCAACTTGTTCCATGAGACCACCAATTTGCGGCTGGGTTGTACCATCCTCAAGTACTACCTGGACCGCTCCCATGGCGACATCCGCGAAGCCCTGCAACGCTATAACGGCGCAACCGTCGGTATCGATTACTCCGACAGCGTGCTCAAGGCACTCAGCAGGACATGGAGCTGGAACTGAGACTGCATGCATCGGTGAATCCGGTTGCGAGGTAGATTTCCGCGCTGATGTAATGACCCTCTTCAGCTGATGGCAAATACTCCTGGCACATCAATGCATTCCACGTCGCGTATCACCACGTCGCTGACCCGCGCTGTCGGCGGCCCCCGTCGCAACCACTCGCAGAGCGCATCCACTGCAGCAGGTTCGCCGCAAGCCAACACTTCTACGCGGCCATCCGGGAGGTTTTTGGCATAGCCCGTAACGCTCAGCTCGAGAGCACGGCGTGCAGTAGTGGCACGGAACACCACGCCTTGCACGCGACCGGAGATCAAGCAATGCTTGCAAATAATCATCAGATGGCCAGAGACATAAAAGGAAAGGGCCCCGCAGGGCCCTTTAAAAGATCAGACACTGATGCCGTTCAATGATCGCCGTTGCGGCTGGCTTTAGTGCGTTGCAGCGCTGGGAGCGGGCGTGGCGGAAGTAGCCGCGGGTGCAGCGCTCTTAGCAGGAGCCGTACTTTGAGACGGTGCGGCGGATGAAGCTGCCGGAGCCGAGGCTGGTGCAGTGCTTGCCGATGGTGCCGCCGCTGGCATTGCGGATGCCGGGGCTGTCAGCGTGCCATTCAGCCATTCCCGGTCGCGGCGGTCGGCCTTATGATTCTTCCAGGCACCACGATGCTGCGCATACCAAGTGGCGGAATCCACATCGGTCTTCAGCGGGTTGCTCACCACGTTGAGGTCCTGTTTCGGATAGATCAGATCCGCATGCTTGATGGAATCGGCATTGTTCTTGAAGATCAACGGCCATTCCAGGGCGTTGCCATACACATCGGACTTGCCGGCAATACGCCACAAGCTATCGCCACGCATGACGGTGTAGGTGCTCTTGGCGGCCTGCAACTCGGCAACCAGCGCGGACAGCACGTCATAGGCGGACTTGCCCTGGTTGTTGCTGATATCCGTCTGGCCCTGGTTCAATCGATTCTGCTGGTCGGCATTCAGGTTGGTGAAACCCTGAGCCTGAGCAAGCAGATCCCGAGAATGACTCATATAGCAGTCGTTGATGGCGGTTTCCGCATCCTGCTTGGCCTGGGCGGCCAGCTGCTGAGCCTTGGCGTTATCACCGGCCTGACCTGCCTGCTGCGCCTGAGTGAGCAATTGCGAAGCGTCGCCAGTATCGGTGCAGGGTGCCTGGGCAGCGTTAATCACCGCCTGGGCATCCGCGATCGCCTGGGTAGTTGCCGCATTCGGGCCCGTAGCCACAGCCGCAACCGGTTGAACTTTGTGGGTGGCGCAACCGACGGCAATGCCGGCGGTCAACAACACCACGGCGAGGTGTTTGGTGTAATTCTTGATCATGATAGGCATCTCCAACCTTGTTGTTTTGACAACGAAATAGGAAAAATCAGACAGGGAAAATCATGGCCGTTTGATAGGCCTTGAAAATCTGGTGTAAAAGGTTAACGCTCCGCAAGCTTCGGGTCAAGTGAACAATGAGCCTTAACATAAGGAAAATACGGGAAAATCTAGGGGGGGCGGGGATTGCCCTGGCTGATACGCAGGGCCTTTTCCGCTGCATTGCGGGCACGGATCGCATTCTGACGCGCAGTACCGTAATCTCCCTGGTCAAGGGCCGCCTGGGCAGCCTGCAGAAACCGCTGCGCATCGGCCATTTCACTGGCTGCGGTGCGCTCTGCACCGGCCTGCTGGGCGGCTGCCACCGCCTGACGGGCGTTGCTCATGTCCTGCACGGGTGCTCCGGCACATGCCGAGAGCAGCAGCACGACCATGACTGCGGCAAACCGCGGAGCTGTCAGGAGTTTTTTTTGCACTTGGACCGACGGGTTGTGGCTAACTAAGCTTGCATTCGCCCAAGCTAGCAACGGGCCGCACACCCGTCAAGCGCCTAGACCTGGGTTATAGTGAGCTGGCATCCTGTTGACTCTGCCCTGATCGCGCGTATGCAAAAAGTCACAATCTGGCATAACCCACGCTGCTCAAAATCCCGGGAAACTTTGGGGCTGTTGCAATCACACCACACGGAAGTCCAGGTCATCGAATATCTGAAAACACCTCCCAAGCTGGCGGACATCGAGCGTGCACTCGTGCTTTTGCGCATGGAACCGCGCGAACTTATACGCACGACTGAGGATGAATACCGGAAACTGCACCTGGATGATCGGGAACTGACGCGCGCACAACTCATTGCCGCCATGCACGCGCACCCAATCCTGATTCAGCGCCCCGTGGTGTTCGCCAACGGCAGGGCACGCATTGGCCGCCCGCCGGAGGCGGTTCTGGATATCCTATAGCACATGGAAATCCTGGTGCTCTATTACAGTCGCTATGGCGCCACCGCGAAAATGGCGCAGCAGGTATGCCGTGGGGTGGAAAGCGTGAATGGCCTGCATGCGCGCCTGCGTACGGTGCCCGCAGTATCCGCCGTTTGCGAGGCCGTGGAGGACAACATCCCGGAGTCCGGTCCACCATACGCTACCCATGACGACCTCAAGGAATGCGCGGGATTGATTCTCGGCAGCCCCACGCGCTTCGGCAACATGGCGGCAGCCCTCAAATATTTTCTTGACGGCACCGGCAGTCTGTGGCTATCCGGTGCGCTGGCGGGCAAACCCGCCGGCGTCTTCACCTCCACCAGCTCGCTGCATGGCGGACAGGAATCCACGCTGTTGTCCATGATGTTGCCGCTGCTACATCACGGCATGCTGATTGTGGGCACGCCCTACACGGAACGGGAACTGATGGAAACCATGGATGGCGGTACGCCTTATGGACCAAGCCACCACGCCGGTATCAATAGCGACCGCACTCTCAGCAATATGGAACAACAGCTCTGTCAGAAACTCGGCGCGCGTGTGGCGAACGTGGCCCATAAACTGCAATCAAAATGAACTTCCGGTTTAGCGCTCGTGCGCTGGTACTCACTGCCATGACCTTGTTGATGCTCTGGCTGCTGTTGTGGCTCGGCTTCCTGACTCATGCCGATAGGCAACAGCGCATCCTGTGGCTGGTACTTGCCTTGTTGCCATTGGTGATCGTGGGTTATTTTCTGTGGCGTGATCGTAAAGGTGGTTTCACCTGGTGCGGGTTCATGGCGCTTGGCTATTTCGCTCAGGGCGTCACCGTGGTGTTTACCAGCAAAAGTGACGCAGGTTCAGGAGCCGCGGAAGTGTTCCTGAGCCTGCTGCTGTTCAGCGCTGCGAGCGCGGCGCTGCGTGCGCGCCGGCAAAATACCCCACAGCCATCCACAAACCCCCGCCCGTTTGGTGAGCGCTAGAGTTTTTTGGTCAGCAGGAATTTAACGAACGGCAAGGTGAGTTTACGCTGCGCCACCAGTGAAGCGGTATCCAGTGCATCCAACGTTGCACACAGAGTGTGCATATCACGCTGCTGGCGCCTGAGCAGGAAATGCGCGGTATCATCCGGCAATTCGAAGCCGCGCCGGGAAGCGCGTTGCTTGAGAGCAATGATTTTTTCCTCATCCGTGAGCGGCGCCAACTGGAACACCGGCCCCCAGGCGAGTCTTGAAGCCAGGTCTGGCAGCAGCCGCTTGATGGCGTTCGGTGCGTTGCGGGCCGTGGCCACGAAACTGCCGCCCTTTTCCGCCAGCGTGTTGAACAACACGAACAAGGCCCGCTGCCAAGGCTCGATGCCGGCCACCCGATGAATGTCGTCCACCGCGACCAACGCATAACTGTCCAGATTTTCCGCCACCTGCGGGTCGAGCAAGGCCGCTTGGGCCATGGGCAGATAAATGGCACGCCGTCCGGAAACATCCGCCAGCCGGCAGGCGGCCTGCAAAAGATGCGACTTGCCGCGGCCATCGCCGCCCCACAGGAACAAGGCGCGCTCGCCGCCCGCGCGTGCCAATTGCATCAGTGCCTCCACCGCCGCCTGGTTCGAGGCCGC
>DAHVFI010000303.1 GCA_027317045.1 Gammaproteobacteria bacterium | reverse complement strand
GGCTTCGAAGCTGCTTGTTCAGATGGCGTGGCCGAAGTCAAACGTATCTCAATAGGCGCGACCCGAATTGCGGATTCGGGGGGTCTGTCGAACATGAATATCAGAGCAGCCAGAACCATGGCCGTGGCAAGTATGCTGGCCGCAACACACGCAGCCCTGTTGGGTTGCCAAACCAATTCGGATTGCGGCACAACCATGGCCACTGGTAATCTCCGCGATTTCTTCTACAGAAGGCTCAACTATGTTGTTTATACTGTTATAGCCGATCTGCTTGGATTAGCGGTTTTTTCCGGGGATAACCGAAACGGGTAGTCACCAGGATCACGCCCACCAGAATCACCAGCATGCCCAGAAGCCGGACAGCCTCGACCTTTTCGCCCAGTACCATCCAGCCGAGTACCAGCGCGATAGCGGGATTGACGTAGGCCGTGGTCCCGAGCTTGTCCGGAGTGGTGTGGTGAATGAGCCATATGTAGGTGCTGTAGGCGATGCAAGATCCAAATACCGTGAGATAGATAAGCGCTCCCATGCTCGGCAGGCTCCAATGCCAGTGGGAGGCTTCGCCGGCAGCCAGGCCGATAATCACCAACACCCCGCCTCCCAGGAACAGCAACATCCCCGACAACATCAGCGGCGTCACGCTCACGCTGTAGTTGCGGCCGTAGATCACGCCCATACCCCAACACACGGTGGACAGCAGAATCGCAAGCTGCGCGCTGAAGTGCTCAAAGGTAAATTGTTTCCCCGGCAACAACATGAGAACCGCGCCCACTAAGCCGATGGCGAGCCCGCTCTTGGCACGCGCGGATAGCGGATGGCCCTTGGGTCCGAAGGTGCCGAACCACGCCACCCACAAGGCCGAGGTGATGGCGATGAGTGCCGCCTGATTTGACTGCACATAAACCTCCCCCCAGGTCACCAAACCGTTGCCGAGTGTCACCAGCAACACGCCCATGATCAGCGCGTGCAACCACTCGCGCGGTTGTTTCGGCAGCGTCTGGTCGCGGGCGACTGCGATCGCCATCAACACCAAACCTGCGACGGTGTTGCGTATGCCGGACAACAACGCCGGAGGGATATCCGCTACACCGATGCGGATGCCGAGATACGTTGAGCCCCACACGATATACACCACCGCGAAGGCTGCCATGAGCCGCAGCCGGTGACGAGCGTCGCTAGTCATGTGGCTCCCTGTGCAGTGAAAAAGCCGCTATTCTACATAGGCAGGAGAAATGCCTGCTGTTGCTGACATAACTTCAAGCCTCGCTCATCATTCTTCAGTTCGCGACCTTTAACATGACGCGACACAAATAATACGAGCGAACCCTGCTTCGCAGGCATAATCGCGTGCGGCGTGTGTCTCTCTATCGCTCATGGTTCAGCTTGCCCTTGTTCATGCTGCGCATCCACCTGCTTCGAGCCCGGCACCAGGATACGCGCCATGAGCATGCCGATTTCATACAGCAGATAAATTGGCACGGACAACAAGGTCATGGAAACCACATCTGGCGGCGACAGAATCATGCCGACAATGAAGGAAGCTACCAATGCATAGGCGCGCAGTTTCTTGAGCTTGCCGGGTGTCGTGAACCCCACCCATACTGCCAGTACGATGGCCACCGGCACTTCGAAGGCCAAACCGAAGGCAAAGAATATCGTGAGCACGAAATCCAAGTAGGCATTGATGTCGGTCATCACCTTGACCCCGGCCGGCACCACCGAGGTAAGGAACGCGAACGCCACCGGAAACAGCACAAAGTAGGCGAAGGCCACACCGCAATAAAACAGGACCACGCTGGACACCAGCAGCGGGAAAAACATACGGCGTTCGCTCTTGTAGAGTGCCGGCGACACAAACCGCCACAGATGCCAGAGCAGCACCGGCACACTCAGGAACAGCGCCAGCATGAGCGTAAGCTTCATGGGCGTCATGAAAGGCGAGGTGACGCTGGTGGCAATCATGCTGGAACCCGACGGCAACCGCCGAATCATGGGCAAGGCGATGAAATCAAACACCCGGTTCTGGAACGGGAACAGGCACAAGAACAGCGCCAACAGTGTCCCCACCCACAGCAGCAGACGACGGCGCAACTCCAGCAGGTGCCCGATGAGGGATTTGCTGATCAGTGTTTCGCCGCCGGGATCATCCGTTGGGGGGGTCATGCTTGGTTGTTTCCTGCGCCCGGTCCGCCGTATCCGTACCGGCAGTCTTGGTGCCAACGAGGTTGATCGGCTCATTCATAGCCCGGCGTACGCTGTCCGCCGTCTTACGCATTTCCTCGGCAGCCAGTTCGCGTTCGATCTGTTCCGTGAGATTTCTTACCACGGCCCGCGCCCGGCCCACCCACAGGCCAACGGTGCGCGCCAGTCCCGGCAAACGTTCCGGACCAAACACCACCAACGCCAGCACGAAGATCAGTGCCAGCTCCCAAAAGCTGCCTTCGAACATGGAACGTCAGTTGGAAGTGTTGTCGGAACCGGGCTTGGACTTTTCGTCTGCGGCTTTCGCTCCGGCCGCAGGTTCGTTGTCGCTATCGTGCATGCCCTTCTTGAAGCTGCGCACAGCCTTGCCGAGATCTTCGCCGAGCTTGGGCAGTTTGGCGGTGCCGAACACCAGCACCACGATGATAAGAATCAACAGGATCTTGCCAACACTGAGTTCCATGAATTGCTCCCGCGGCTCCGGGGTAATGGGTGGGGACCAGAGCTCGCTCAAAAGAAACCTGATTCATCAAGGCCGGTGGAAACTTATTTTACGCCTATTGCCGCGCCTTTCATTTCCTATTCCGAGGGCTCGCCGGGAAGCACGTCGGCAAGTTTTTGTGCTTTGGCAAAATCCAGGGGTTGGACGGACAACACGGCGCCCGCCAGGCTACCGCCGCCTGCTTCGCACAGCTGGCGGATATCCTCAAGAGAGTTCAGACCGTTGGCCAGAAATATCGGGATGGTCAGGGACTGGGCCAGTGACAAAGCCGCCGTGAGATTAAAATTCCGCATCCCGCCATGGTGTTTGTCGCTGTAAAGAATTCCCGCCACACCCTCGCGCTGGAAATGCTCCGCCACCTCCAGGGCTTCGTGGTTGGCCAATTTCGACCAACCCTCGGTGTTCACCTTGCCATCCTTGGTCTCCAACTCCACCAGGATGTGCCCGGGATATTCGAGGCACAGGTTGTTGATGTAATGCGGCGTGCTCGCGGCCTTGGTCCCCAAGATCAGGTAGTCCGCGCCTGCGTCAAAATAACTTTCCACGTTTGCATCGCTGCGCATTCCGCCGCTGACCTGCACCGGCACGCCGGGACAGGCGCCCACAATGCCGCGGATTACGGCGGCATTCGCCAGTTTGCCGGGTTGTGCACTGTCCATGTCCGCCACCTGCAGGCGGCGTGCACCCGCTGCCGCCCAGCGTTGGGCAACCATCACCGGATTATCCGTCGGCACGGACTTGCCATCACCAGGGACAGCCGTCGCAGGTGTGCATTTCCCATCCTTTATATCGATCGCAGGTATCAGCAACATGGTTGTCGCCTGGTTTTGGTCTGCGTTATTTCCCGTCCGACCGTGCGCGCCGCCAAACTATTAAGCAGGGGCTGTGGAGCGTCGGCACATATGGTATCTGGTGGTTATGGAAAACATGGGATTGGATCCGGACCGGTCAATGATGACGAAGCTGGATTCAAGTGCGCTGTCCATATTCAAGCAAGCCAGCGTATTTTATTCATGGTTTATAAACTACCGGCGGCTCAATCCTAATCCAGACGGGGATCAGGAACAATCCATGTCCTCTCAGCTCTCCGAATCGGGCGGGACTTCTAACCAGAAGGTGACGGGCCCGTCATTCACCGACGATACCTGCATATCAGCCGCGAATAGGCCGCACTGGGTGGCGGCGTGGGCCCGCACAGCCTGTTCGTATAGACAGGTGAACAGATATTTGCCCTGTTCCGGCGGCGCCGCTGGCGTGAAACTCGGGCGGTTGCCGCTGCGGGTATCCGCCGCGAGCGTGAATTGCGGCACCAGCAGCAGGCCACCGTCAATCTCGCGCACATCCCGGTACATGCGGCCAGCCGTATCCGGGAACACGCGGTAGGCTAGCAGGCGTTGCAGCAGACGTTCGGCCTGTGCTTCACGGTCGCCACGCTCGACAGCAATGAACACCAGTAGCCCCCGACCGATGGCGGCCACTGGCCTGCCTTCCACCTCCACCGAAGCGCGGCTGACGCGCTGCAACAGTCCGATCATGGGGTTTTGAAACGGCCGGCAAACTCATCGGTCGCTTCCACCAGGGCCGAGCAGACGCCCGGTTCGCTGGAGGCGTGGCCGGCATCGGGAATTAACCGAAACTGCGCTTCCGGCCATGCCTTGTGCAGCTGCCAAGCGGCGGACGCCGGACATACCACATCGTAGCGCCCTTGCACGATCACGCCGGGGATATTCCGGATACGCGGCGCATCGCGGATGATCTGCCCGGGGGTCAGGAAACAATCATGCACGAAGTAATGACATTCGATGCGGGCGATGGCCATGGCCACATCCGGCTCGGAAAAATGATCTACGACGGATTCGCTGGGCAACAACGTTGAGCAGCGCGCCTCGAACAACGACCAGACTTCCGCCGCGCGTTGGCGCGTGGCGGGATCATCGCTGGTGAGACGCCGATAATAGGCGTGTATCAGGTCGCTGCGCTCGGCTACCGGGATCGGCGCCACGAACTCCTCAAAATAGTCCGGAAACAGATGCTGGATGCCGTCCTGGTAAAACCAGCTGAGTTCCGCCGCCGTGACCAGGAAAATGCCGCGCAGAATCAGCGCCAGGACCCGCTGTGGGTGAGTTTCGGCGTACACCAGGGCCAAGGTCGAACCCCAGGAACCGCCGAAAACCAGCCAACGCTCAATGCCGAGGGTTTCCCGGATGCGCTCCATATCCTCCACCAGCGCCTGGGTGGTGTTGTGCGTGAGTTCCGCGTGTGGCCGTGAACGGCCGCAACCGCGTTGATCGAAGAGCACGATGCGATAACGCGCCGGATCGAAAAACCTGCGGTTGTCGGTGGTACAGCCACCGCCCGGACCGCCGTGAACGAACACCACGGGCAGGCCGTCGGGATTGCCGCATTCCTCCACATAAATCTCATGGGGCGCCTGCGCGGGTAGGCGGCGGGTGGCAAAGGGTTCCAAGGGAGGGAAGAGTTCGCGCATGGCGGCTGGTTTTGGGATTTGTTACTGGGTTTTACCGCAAAATCAAATGGGGGACAGCTTTCGATGTAAGCCTTTTCCTACGCTGGCTGCCGGGGTCCTCCGACTGTACCGGCAATCTGCCCGTGGCAGAGTAACACTCGCCTGCACTGCCAAGGAATGGCGGGACAAGGATAGGATCAGGGACCCGGGGCGGGGTATGGACCAGCAAGGATGCTTACGCCCTTTTAGGTACACTCAATCACCTCTGGCCATGAAGGCCTTGACCCGGCGGTCCCGTCCGCCGGGTTTTTTATGCCGCCGTCGTCACGGTTTTGTGCTCTAATCTCAAAGCTTAGTCGCCGCGCGACGCAAGTTCCGGGACACAACGTTGCTGGTATTCCCCGCATTCCGGCGGTTTTCGGTCTGGTTAATCCGCCTGTATGGCGCACTCACCGAGGACAGCGGCCGGGCATTGCGCTCGCCGCCGAGAGCGACAGACGACGGGGATTGCAACGCCGACTTGGTTGCCGACATGGACGAATACGTCACCATCGCCACCTTCGACAAGACCATCGATGCACATATCGTCATGGGGCGGCTGGCGGCGGAGGGAATCCGCGCGTTACTGTTCGATGACAACATGGTGCAGATGGACTGGTTGTATGCCATCGCTCTCGGCGGCATCAAGCTTCGCGTCATGCGTGCGGATGAGACCTTGGCACGCGATATCCTGGCCACCGATTATTCCCGCGATCTCGACGATGTGGATGTGGGCAAGCCGGAAATCTGAATATCAGTGTGCTAAAGACCGCTAGAGTTCCAGCAGCGTCTCCCTTTCCTGGGCCGACGGTTCGAAACCGCGCGCTCCGTAGTACTCGAGGATGGCATTCACCACCTCATGGGCTTCGTTCACGACCTTGAACAGTTCGAGATCCTGCGCATCTATCATATGTTCCGCAACCAGGCGTACCTTCAACCAATCCACTAATCCTTGCCAGAATCCGCTACCCACCAGCAGGATGGGAATCGGCATAATCTTGCCGGTCTGGATGAGCGTGAGGATTTCACCGAGTTCATCCAACGTGCCGAAACCGCCCGGCAGCACCACGTAAGCCGAAGCGTACTTCACGAACATCACTTTGCGCGTGAAGAAATGCCGGAACTTAAGGGAAATATCCTGGTAGTGGTTGGCAGCTTGTTCATGGGGCAACTGGATATTGAGACCGATGCTCGGCGATTTTCCTGCGTAGGCGCCCTTGTTGGCGGCCTCCATGAGCCCCGGTCCGCCGCCGGTCACCACCGAAAAACCAGCATCGGATAATGCCCGGCTGATTTGTTCCGCGAGTGCATAGTACGGATGGTCTGGCGCCATGCGCGCCGAACCGAAGATGCTTACGGAAGGCCGGATGGACGCCAGCTGTTCGAAGCCTTCCACGAACTCCGCCATCATCCGGAAGATTTTCCAGGACTCGCGGGCATGCATGGCATCCAAATTTTCACGTTGCGGATGTAAATGGCGTTTATCGTCAGCTTGCATGATGTTGCTCCATGGGTGGACCTTCGCCTGAGAATCTGATTGACGCAAGTGCCAAAAGCATCTGTCTTTCCATCAACAACTGAGGGCCATCATGGGCGCCGGCACCAGTTTCCGTCCAAAATTCTCGAGCCCGTGCAGGTGCTGCGCTCGGGATTCGGAAACAGGGCCAACGCCACTGCCTATCATGGCGGGTGGGATACCGCCGGGGTTGCCGGGCAGCGCGGGCACACATCAGATGGGCATGAGGTTAGCGTAAGCCACCACCAGCCATTTGGCGCCTGCGCTGCTGAAATTCACCTGCACACGTGCGTGCGCTCCGCTGCCTTCGTAATCCAGCACCGTGCCTTCGCCAAAGCTCGGATGGCGCACCCGCTGGCCGAGACTCAAGCCCACCGGTGCGGCGTGCAGCCGGCCGGCAGCGGCCGCCGTGAACGGCCGCGACACTTGCACCCGCGGACGGATTTCCTGCACCAGCTCCGGCGGAATCTCCCGCAGAAACCGCGATGGCACGCCGTAATTGTCCATGCCGTGCAGCCGCCGGCTCTCGGCGTAGCTGAGATACAGTTCCTGCTTGGCACGGGTCATGCCCACATAACACAGGCGCCGTTCCTCCTCGAGTCCTTCCAGATCCTCACTGGAGCGCTCGTGCGGGAACAGGCCGTCTTCCAGTCCGCAGATAAACACCAGCGGGAATTCCAGGCCCTTGGCCGAATGCAGCGTCATGAGCTGTACGCAATCCTCCCATTCCTGTGCCTGGCCTTCGCCGGCTTCCAATGCGGCATGGGAAAGAAACGCCGACAGCGGTGTCATGCCTTGCAGATCTTCCGGTTGAAAACCGCGTGCCGCGCTTACCAGCTCCTGCAGATTCTCGACGCGCGCTTCGCCACGCTCGCCTTTTTCCGCCTTATAGTGTTCAACCAGCCCGCTGCCGTGGATCACATGATCCACCTGCTCGAATAAATCGAGCCCGCGTACGGCTTTGTCCATATCATCCACGAGCTTTGTGAAACCGCCGAGCGCGCCAGACACCCGCGCCGGTGCATCCTTGCTGTCCAGCAGCTGACACAACACGCGCCACAGCGGCAGATTTTGGCGGCGACTGGCTTCGCGCAGCGAATCCAGCGTGCGTGTGCCGATACCGCGTAC
This sequence comes from Gammaproteobacteria bacterium, assembly GCA_027317045.1. Lineage (GTDB taxonomy): Bacteria > Pseudomonadota > Gammaproteobacteria > Natronospirales > REEB76 > REEB76. Next base: position 20,294 of record DAHVFI010000303.1, on the reverse strand, counting down.
CGGCAGGTTAATGATGCGTTCGAAAGAGGCATCGTCGTCGCGGTTCTCCAGCAGGCGCAGATAGGCGAGCGCATCCTTGATTTCCTGGCGCTCGAAGAAGCGCGGGCCCCCATAGACCCGGTAAGGAATCGCTTCCGCAAGCAAGCGTTCCTCGAATACCCGCGACTGGGCATTGGAACGGTACAGGACGGCGACATCGTGGCGCGCGCCGCCCTGTTCCTGCCAGTGCCTGATCTGATCCATGACGAACTGCGCCTCGTCCTGCTCGTTGTAGGCGGCATACACACGGAGTGGCAGGCCGTCAGCGCCGCTGGTCCACAGGTTCTTGCCCAGCCGCGTGCTGTTATTGGCGATCAGGGCATTGGCGGCCTTGAGGATATTGCCGGTGGAACGGTAGTTCTGTTCCAGACGCAGCATGCGGGTGTCGGGGAAATCCTTTTCGAATTTCAGAATGTTCTCGATCTTGGCGCCACGCCAGGCATAAATGGATTGATCGTCGTCACCCACCACGAACGGCACGCCCTGTTGGCCCGCAAGCAAGCGGATCCAGGCGTACTGGATAGAGTTGGTATCCTGGAATTCGTCCACCAGAATGTAGTGGAAGCGCCGTTGATAATGGGTCAGCAGCGCCGTATCGTTGCGCCACAACTCCAGCGCCCGCAGCAGCAGTTCCGCGAAATCCACCAGCCCGCCACGCTCACAGGCGCTTTCATAAGCCGCATAGGCGCGCAACATTTGCCGTTGCGTAGGGTCGTCGCTTTCGGGAATATGCTTGGCGCGCAGCCCCTCATCTTTGCGCGAATTGATAAACCATTGCAACTGACGCGGCGGATAGCGGGCCTCGTCAAGTTCAAGACTTTTGAGTACGCGGCGGATAAGACGGTATTGGTCCTCGGAATCCAGTATCTGGAAGCTCTGCGGCAGTTTCGCCTCGCGCCAATGCTGACGCAACAGCCGGTGGGCGAGTCCGTGAAACGTGCCCACCCACATGCTGCGCGCAGAGCCGCCGATGAGTTGTTCGATGCGCACGCGCATCTCGGCGGCCGCCTTGTTGGTGAAGGTCACCGCCAGAATGCCGAACGGCGAGACCTGCTGCACCTGAATCAGCCAGGCGATGCGATGCACCAATACGCGGGTTTTGCCGCTGCCGGCGCCCGCCAGCACCAGCATGGGTTTGGCCTCGGCGGTCACCGCCTCGCGCTGGGCGGGATTCAAGGGATCAAGAATTGCGGTGACATCCATCCAGTTATTTTAACAGAGCCGATTCAGGAACTTGGCCAGGGGGACAAACAGCCAGTATCTGTGTCGAGGTTAAACGTACACTGGCACGCCTTTCGCACAACGGCTGTGCACACAAGCGCTATGTACAAAGCTTCCGTCCTGGTTCGATTGGAATCAGATTTTCCCGCGGATGCAACAGTACGCACGGGCTCAATGTACTCACATCACGAATTGAGCGAACCACGAGAGCTTCATGAAATTTGTGGATACGTTAAGTAATGGGGAACAACGCACCGGTATCTCTCCATTTTTCTATATTTAGTAGTGCTTGGATTTCGATAACTCCGGTAAAGGATACAGGGATTCAGGCCAGGGAATCGGGTGTGCCTGCTGCAGTTTCACGATCTCGGCCACCGGCACCAGTTCAATACCCTGGCTTGAAAGCTTCGGCAGCTGCGCGGCGAGCACCGCCAGCGTCGCCGGCCGCGGATGGCCGATGGCCAACGCAAAGCCTTGCTTGCGCGCAATCTCCAGCAAGCGGTTGAACTGGAACTGCACCGCTTGCGGTGTGTTCACATCATCCAGAAACACGTCGCGGCGCGCGGCGGGCACGCCGTTCTCCCGCGCAATCTGATAGGCGATGCTGTCCACGGTGGTATAGCTGTCCACGAAGAACAGATTCCCGATGGAGTGCAGCGTCTGCATGATCCAGGCAAGATCCCCGGGGTGCATGCTGATGAGGCTGCCTTCGTGGTTGTTGACGCCCACCAGGTGCGGAACGGCCGCCACGTCTGCGTGCACCGTATTCTGGATTTCCTGCCGGGTCATCTCGAGCGTGATGCCGCCGGGACCCAGCGGCGCGTCATCAATCGCCTGCATCGGCAAATGCAGCAGCACCTCTTTGCCGTGCGCGTAAGCGAGATCGGCGAGGGTCACGGAATACAGCGTCTGCGGCAGAACCGCACAAGCCACCGGTCCCGGCAGGTCCACGGCGCGCCGGCCTTCCTCAAGGGTATTGCCAAGGTCATCAATGACGATGGCCACCACCGGATGGGTAAGGGGCGCGGCGGCGCACCGCGGTGCACCGCTGACTGACATCAGCAGCGCCAACAACAGTAACGTGAATACTGTTACGCGGGGCCGTCGCGGCGTGCCACTTGTCATCCGGGACCGCCGGCGGTGAGGCTCAGCCCCTTGAGGATATTGAGGGCTTCATACAGCTGAAAATCCTGCTGTGCCAGCCGTACAGCGGCAGACGTGCCGGAGGCGGCTTCCGGCGTCGGTGCATTGTTGGCAAGATGTCCCTGCAGATTGGATTCCGCAAGGTTTTGATTGGCGTCATTGGACACCGCCACATTGAACTCCGGCACCACGATATCCGGCTTGATGCCTTCCGCCTGGATGGAATGGCCCGACGGCGTGTAATACAGGGAGGTCGTGAGTTTGATGGCGGTGCCTTCCGGCAACGGAATCACGGTCTGCACCGAACCCTTGCCGAAGGTCTGGGTGCCGAGAATCAACGCGCGGTGATTATCCTGGAGCGCACCGGCGTTGATCTCCGCCGCCGAGGCGGTGCCGCCGTTCACCAGCACCACCAGCGGTGCGCCTGAAAGTATGTCGCCGGGCGTGGCACGGCGCACGAAGTTGGAATCCGGCGCACGGCCTTTGGCGGTGACGATGATGCCGCTGTTGAGGAACGCATTGGACACGTCCACCGCCGCATCCACCAGGCCGCCGGGATTATTGCGCAGATCCAGAATCAAGCCCTTGAGGGGCGCGTGGTTTTGTTTAACGAGAGTTTGCACCGCCTGTATCACGCCAGTACCGGTGTCCTCGCTGTACTGACTGATGCGCACGTAACCGTAGCCCGGTTGCAGCAGGCGGCCGCGCACGCTCGCCATGTGCACTTCGGCGCGCGTGAGTTTGAAGTCCAGGGGCTTGGCCACGCCGTGGCGCAGGATGGTGAGGGTAACGGCGGTGCCGGGCTTGCCGCGCAGGAGTGCGACGGCATTGTCGAGACTCATGCCGTCCAGGCTGATACCGTTAACCCGCAGGATGATGTCGCCGGTCTGGATACCGGCTTGGGCGGCGGGGGTGCCGTCAATCGGCGAGATCACCACCACCGCCCCGGCTTGCTGGGTGACTTCCAGTCCCAAGCCGCCGAATTGTCCGCTGGTGATGATCTGCATTTGCTGGTAATCGCTCTTATCCAGAAATGCGGAATGCGGATCCAACCCCGCCAGCATGCCACTGATGGCGTTGTTGATAAGCGTGTTGTCGTCCACCGGCTGCACGTAATCTTCCTTGACCAGTTGCATCACATCGGCGAGCAGCCGCACCTGTTGCCAGGGCAGCGGGGCTTGCGTTGGTGTTGTTGCGGCGGGTGCCGCCGGCGGCGCTGCGACTGCGGGTGCCATGATGCCGGGTACGACACCCAGCAGGGAACCGAATATAAACGCGACAGACTTGGGGAGAGTGGCGGACATGCAGATATTCTCCGGCTGTGCGCAGCCTGCTGAACTACGCGGTCAAGATAGCACGCGGCGCCCCGATTATCCCCGCGGCAGATGTCCGCGGCACCATTCTCGAGGGCTGAGCGCCACATTGCGATGGCGGATTTCAAAATACAGCGCCGGTTGATTCTGACCGCCGCTGTCGCCGAGAGTGGCGATGGTCTCACCCATCTGCACCCAGTCGCCCACGTGCGCATAGACACTCTGATTATGGGCGTAGATGCTCATGTAGCCGTCGCCGTGGTCAATGATCACCAGCAGGCCAAAATGCGGCAGCCAATCGGCGAACACCACACGCCCGTACGATACGGCGCGTACCGGTGTGCCCAACGGTGCGGCGATCAAATCACCCGTGGCACGCAACCGGCCAGCGGCCAGCGGCTCGCCGAAGTGCTGGATAACCCGGCCGAAGACCGGCCAGGGCAAACGGCCGCGCAGGCTGGCAAAGCGATGGTGTCCTTCCAGATCTGCGGGTATGTCCGCCAGGGTCTGTTGTAGATTCGCCAGCAAATCCTCAATGGTGCGCGCGTCGCGCTGCATGCGTACAAGTTTCTGGCTGTGGGTGTGGATGCTGGCATTGAGCTGTACAAGCGCTTGTTTGCGTGCCGTGCGGTTCTGTTCCAGCTTGGCCAGCGCTTGTGCCCGCTGAGCGCGCAAATTCGAAAGCCGCGTTACCTGTTGCTGAACCTGGGCGTTGATTTTTGCGAGGGCATCAAGTTGCTCACGCACCGCTTGGATGCGCGCCGCCCGTGCCTTGTTGAAATAATCGTAATAGGCCAGCAGCCGGCTGATAGTGGCGGGATCCTGGGCGTTCAACAGCAGCTGCAACTGCGAATCCCGGCCTTGCATATATGCGGCCCGGATTTGCTTTGCGAGCGCATCTTTCTGGGCTGCAAGCGTCACCTGCTTCTGCGCCTGTTCGCGCTGCAGAGCGTCGAGGTGTGATTGTGCCTGGCTGACGGAAAGATTTAGGTCATGCAGGCGCCCGCTCAGTTGCGCGATCTGCCGCTCGCTGGCACGCAACTCCAACTGCATCTTGCTGCGCCGCTGGATGTCGCGGTCCAGATTGGACTGCACCTGGGTGATACGCGCGCGCAGCTCCCTGAGTTGCGCCTGCTTGGCGGCGTCGCCGGCGGCGGCTGGTACCGCAATGCTGAGAAGCAGCAACGTGCCGAATGCGGCGAGCGTCAGTGCGCGTGTCATGGGCAAAAGCAAGGCCGGCGGCAGGCTGTGCGCCAGGCAATGCAGATGAGCTGCTGCAGGCGGGCTGACATGGATGGTTCCCGGCGCGGATTTCGCGGTGATTCTAGGCGATTTATCCAGCCCCTCAAAGGCTTGTGCGTCAACTGTTATACTACGCCCCCTTTGCGCGACCTCCACTGCATCCATGTTACGTGTGCTTGAATTCGTGGGTCACCACCCCTATCTCATTGCCGCCGCCCTCCTTATCATCTTGCTGTTCATCGGTGATGAGGTCCTGCGTCGCCTGCGCAAGTACCGGGAGCTGGCGCCGGCGGAAAGTGTATTCCTCATTAATAAAGGTGCTGCGGTACTGGACATTCGCCCGTCCAAAGACTTCGACGACGGCCATGTGATCGGCGCCCGCAACATTCCCGCGGCCGAACTGGATAGCCGGGTGACGGAACTGGATAAATTCAAGGAACAGCCGCTGATCATCTACTGCGACACCGGGCCTACCAGCCAAAGGGCCGCAGGCATTCTTATAAAGCACGGCTTCAAGGCCGTGCATACCCTCAAGGGCGGTATCAGGGCTTGGCAGAACGAGCATTTCCCGCTGGAACGTGGTTGAGGCAAACAGTAAGTTATGAAACCCGTCACCATTTACAGCACCCGCGTCTGCCCCTATTGCATGCGCGCCAAGGCCTTGCTGCAATCCAAACACGTGGCGTACACCGAGTTTCTGGTGGATATGGATCCGGCCAGGCGCGAGGAAATGGAAAACAAAAGCCGCCGCCGCAGCGTGCCGCAGATTTTCATCGGCGAGCAGCATGTCGGCGGTTGCGACGAGATCTACGCTCTCGACCGCAAGGGTGGGCTGGATACGCTGCTCGCCGATTGAGTTACCGCGACTTTCAATATTCAAGGAACCATCATGGCTGACACCCCCGTTATTCCCAACAATACTGAAGAAGCCGCCGGCAAACAGGTGGCGCTGCAACGTATCTATATAAAAGATTGTTCCTTTGAATCGCCGCGCGCACCCGCGGTATTTGCCACGCCGGTCAACCCGGACGTGAAAGTGAATATGCGCTCCGATACCAACAAGTTGGGGGACGACAACTTCGAGGTGGTGTTGACCATTACCATTGAGGCCCAGGCAGAAAGCCGCAGCATTTTTCTGGTGGAAGTGCACCAGGCCGGTTTGTTCAACATTCGTGGTTTCAACGATCAGGAAACGGCAGCGGTGCTCGGCAGCTACTGCCCCAACATCCTGTTCCCTTACGCGCGTGAGGCGGTCTCGGACCTGGTGCAGAAAGGCGGAATGCCGACGTTATTACTGCAGCCGGTGAACTTCGACGCCGTCTATATGCAAAGCATCGAACAGGCCGCCGCCCAACGGGGTGATGCGGCCATTCCGGCTTAGGTTCACGCCCGGCCGTGAACGCTGCGGCTCCCATCGGTATTCTCGGCGCCGGTTCCTGGGGTACGGCGCTTGCGATCCTGTTGGCACACAATGGTCAGAGCGTGCGTTTATGGTCGGTGGATACGAATGAGTTGGTCCCGCTCATGGCGGAACGCGAGAATCGCCAATATCTGCCGGGTATCCGTTTCCCCGACACACTGGTGATCGAACCGCAACTGGAAAAACTCTCGGCCGTGGTTCGCGATGTGCTGGTGGTGGTGCCCAGTCATGGTTTCCGCGCCACCTTGAAGCTGCTGGCTGCCCTACCACCGGAAAATCTGCGTCTCGCTTGGGCCACCAAAGGTTTCGAACACGACACCGGCAAACTGTTGCACCAGGTGGCAGGTGAAGTCCTGGGTGAACAACTGCCGCTGGCGGTACTCTCCGGCCCGACTTTTGCACGCGAAGTGGCCGCTGGTATGCCCACGGCGGTGACCGTGGCCTCGAATGATGCGGAATTTGCCAAGGACTTGGCGGGAAACCTTCACAGCAGCAGTTTTCGCGCCTACACCTCCGACGACCTGACCGGCGTGGAGGTGGGCGGCGCAGTCAAGAACATCATCGCCATCGGCTGCGGCATCAGTGATGGCTTGAAATTCGGCGCCAACGCGCGCGCCGCGCTCATTACCCGCGGCTTGGTGGAAATTACGCGCCTGGGTTTGAAACTCGGCGCACGCGTCGAAACCTTTCAGGGCTTGGCCGGTTTGGGGGACTTGGTACTCACCTGCACCGACGATCAGTCGCGAAACCGCCGCATGGGCCTGGCATTGGCCGCCGGCAAAGAGGTGAAAGGCATCGAGCATGACATCGGCCAAGTCGTGGAAGGCGTGTATGCCGCCGCCGCCGTGCACCATCTGGCCCGCCGGCTCGGCGTGGACATGCCCATTACCGAGCAGATCTACCGCATCCTGCATCAAGGTTTGGCACCGCGGGCTGCGGTCGAGGCCCTGATGACGCGTGCGCTCCGGTCAGAATCATAGACACGGCGGTATCCCGGGCTGATTCAATTTCCGCCTTCAAATCCCAATTGCCGCCAGGCTTCGTACACCACTACCGCCACGGCGTTGGAGAGGTTCAGGCTGCGGTTATCGGGCCGCATGGGAATCCGCAGCCGCTGTTCCGGCGGCAGGCAAGCCAACATCGTCTGCGGCAGACCACGGGTTTCCGGTCCGAACAGGAGGGCATCGCCCGCTTGAAATTTTGCATGTGTGTAGCGATAACGGCCGCGGGTGGAGACGGCAAACAGCCGCGCAGGCATCACCTTTTTCATAAAAGCATCCAGATCGGCATGCTCATGTACGCAGGCCATGTCCCGATAATCGAGGCCGGCACGTTTTACCCGCGCCTCGGAAAGGTCGAAACCCAGTGGCTGAATGAGGTGCAAGGTGGCGCCTGAATTGGCGCACAAGCGTATGATATTGCCGGTGTTGGGCGGAATTTCCGGCTGGTAAAGGACGACGTACAACATTAATCAGGGGCGCGTATGGACGATGGAGAGCACACTCTTCCCGATTCTCTGAAAACCGACTTCTGTGGTCTCAAGTTCAATTCGCCGCTGGTGCTGTTATCGGGGTGTGTGGGGTTCGGCGAAGAATATACGCGCGTGGCCGGGTTTTCCAACCGCGACGCCGGCGCCGTGTGCCTTAAAGGCACCACCCTGAAACCGCGTCTCGGCAATCCAGCCCACCGCATTTATGAAACTCCGGCGGGCATGTTGAACGCCATCGGTCTACAGAACCCCGGGGTGGATCACGTGGTGAAAAAAATCCTGCCGACGCTGGATTTTTCCGAGACCCGCTTCATCGCCAATGTTTCGGGTTCAACACTGGAGGAATACGCGGAAGTCACGCGACGCTTCGATGATTCGCCCATTGATGCCATGGAGATCAACATCTCCTGTCCGAATGTGAAGCACGGCGGCGTGGCCTTCGGCAATGACCCGGATATGTCGGCACGGGTGGTGGCCGCCTGTCGCGGGGTTACCAAAAAGCCGCTGATCACCAAGCTCTCTCCCAACCAGACGGACATTGCGAATAACGCCCGGCGCTGCATCGAGGCCGGCACCGACGGTTTGGCGGTCATCAACACGCTCATGGGCATGGCCATTGACCCGGAAACCCGCAGACCGGTCATCGGCAACGTCCAAGGGGGCCTTTCGGGTCCGGCTATCAAACCCATCGCCCTCCTCAAGGTGCACCAGGTCTATCAGGTCGCGCGGCCCCATCAGGTCCCCATCATCGGCCAGGGGGGGGTCACCACTGTCAGTGATGCCCTGGAATTCCTGGTGGCCGGTGCCGCGGCGATCGGGGTGGGAACAGCCTTGTTCTACGACCCGTTAGTCTGCAAGAAACTCAACGCCGGCATCGCCGATTATCTCGCGCGGCATCGTCTCCAGACGGTTGCCGAATTGGTCGGTACATTGGACACTGGTGGCGGGCAGCTTGAACTTTGTGCAGCAGGTTAGCTTCCATTCGTAACTTTATGTAAATTAAGAATATCCCTCACACAAAGCTTTCCTTGACGTTCCTCCAAAAGCAGCGTATCAAGTGCCCGCAATGTGTCACTTGTGGCTAGATTTTTGATGAAGAACTGACAATTTTTGTCGGTTCAGCTATCGAAAGGGCGCATCGAAACACTTAACAAGCCTGGAATGCTTGGGCCAAGTGAATTGGCATAGGGCTTGCTTGGGTATGAATGTAGGAGAAATTCTTAGACACCTTCTTAGGGAAATCCCCAAGGGGTCTGGGAAATACCCGAAAGGGTGCAGGGACCAAGGCCGCCCAACACGGAGGTGGGTGGCCCTGCTGTAACCATGTTGTTTATGTGAAATAACTTTTGTAACCACCCTCAATCATTTTGGAGAAATGTCATGTTGAAGCTTATACGCACCTTCGCCATCACCGGCATCGCCATCCTGGCCATCGCCAGCGTAACGGCCCGTGCGGGTACTACGACCAGCACCTTCGCGGTGACCGCGAATGTGATTTCGTCCTGCGTGATCAATTCCGTTGGTGCCCTGGGGTTTGGAGCCTACGACCCCAATGCTGCCACCGCCCTGGCGGGTACCAGCACCATCAATGTGAATTGCACCAAGGGTTCACCGTACACCGTTGCTCTCGATTATGGCATTCATGGTGGCACCGCGGCCAACCGCATCATGCAAGATGCCGGCACGGATACCCTCAATTACAACTTGTATGTCGACAGCGGTTACACCAAGGTTTGGAACAGCACCTGTGTTGCCGGCAACAACTGCGACAGCGGCACAGGCGCGGGTCCAGGCGTCGCTAACCAGCAAACCTACACGGTGTACGGCCAGCTTCCGGCGGGACAGAATGCGCCGGTGGGCAGCTACAGTGACACCATTACGGTTACTGTAAACTTCTGATAACAGGCATCGTGTCAAACGCGGGGTATCGTCATGCGCCGGATTTTGATCTTGATGTTGTTGCTCATGCCCCTATGGGCGCAAGCAGCTTCATTCCAGGTGAATCCCGTGCGCCTGACGCTCTCCGCCGATCGGTCCACCGATGTATTGAGGGTGATCAATAGCAGCGACACTCCCACAGTAGTGCAGCTGCAGATCGTGGCGTGGTCCCAGGAGGATGGCAAGGACGTGTATACGCCCAGCCGCAACCTCCTGGCCACGCCGCCGATTTTCACGATTGCCCCGGGGAATCGGCAGGTGGTGCGCGTGGGCATGCGTACTAAACCGGATGCCAAGCAAGAAACCTGCTATCGCTTGTTCCTGACTGAAGTGCCGCCGGTACCCACTCCGGGTTTCCGCGGCGTGCAGATCGCGTTACGCGTGGGGATCCCGGTGTTTGTGGAGCCGGCGATGGATACCGAGCCTGCACTGAAATGGTCGGCAAAGCGACTGACAGCGACTGAACTGCAAGTGAGCGCCGTCAATATTGGCAATGCGCACGCGCAAATCCTGAAGTGGATACTAAAGGCACACGATCGGACCCAGCCGCTGGCGCAGGTATCCAGCAACTATGTACTGCCGGGCGCCCAACATGCCTGGACTCTCAAATTGGCGTCACCACTCACTGTAGGCGCTCCTCTGGAAATCACCGCCGATACCGACCGGGGCACGCTCCATGCGCAGCTGGTCCTGGGAAAATAACGCAGCAGTCCTGACGGCGGGCTTGGTTTTCGCAACAGTCGGTCAATACGCTCTGTATAAAGGCCGGCTCTCGGCCACAACGGGCTAAGCCATGAGCTGGTTCCTCAAAAGCCGGGCGCGCTGGCTGGCGGCCGGACTGATGGCCCTCATGCTGCTACTCAGCCGCTGCAACTCGTATCCTTCAGGGGCAATCACGACGCGTCCATCTTCTGCTGTTGCTGCGACAAAACCGGCACCTGTTGTGGTTCCTGAAGCAACGTTAATGACCCCGGTTCAGCACAAAAAAAATTCTCCTCGACACCCGGCCCGCAGGGGAGGACATAGCCAAGCAACCACGCTCATGCCATCGCCACAGACGGCGCCTCCGGCAGGCACGACTGCATCCGCCGCTGCAGCTCCGTCATCCGTCGCACACCTGCCGGCAAACGTGGCCGCACCCATCGAGCTGTTGCTGGGGGTGCACATCAACCAGCAACCCTGGCATGAAACCGATTTATTTCTGGGTTTCGGCAACACACCGAATAACAACCTGTACGCAAAAGGCTCCGACTTGGAACGCTGGCGCCTGCGCCTGCCTGCCGTGACACCCTATCTGTACCAGGGTAAACAATATTATCCACTGGACGCGATCCCGGGTCTCACTTACCAGCTGAAGCCATCCACCGAAACCCTGTGGATCACCGCACCGGCGGCGGAATTCACCGGCACTATCGTGGATGGACTTTTTCCGCAAAATCCGCGAGCGCAACATACCCCCTGGGGTGGTTTTCTGAACTACGATTTCCTGGGCAGCCGTAGTCCCGGACTCACGGCCATTAATGGCTTACTCGAAGCCGGTCTATTCAACGACTGGGGTGTGGGCACCAGCAGTTTCATCGGCCAGAACATCAACCATGCCCATAGCCAGTGGACCCGTTTGGACACCACATGGACGCATGACGATCCCGATACCATGACCACGCTGCAACTCGGCGACAGCATCACCGACGGCGGCATGACCGGACTGGCGGTGCGCATGGGCGGCCTCCAATACGGCACCAATTTCGCCACACGCCCGTACTTCATAACCTTTCCTCTGCCGGTAATCGGCGGCCAAGCGGCGCTGCCGTCCACGGTGCAGTTGTATGTAAACGGGATACTCAAGGAATCGCAGCAAGTACCCCCCGGCCCATTTTCCATTCCCGCCGTACCCGTGGTCACCGGCCCGGGCACCGCCACGCTAGTGGTGCGCGACATGTTGGGGCGCGAGCAAGTGATCTCCTCGTCCTTCTACGCCACCTCGAATTTATTGAAATCAGGGCTGGATGATTATTCCTTTTCCATCGGCAAGCTGCGGGAGAACTATGGCCTGGACAGCAACGACTACGGCCCGTCCATCGCCACCGGCATCTTCCGCTACGGCTTTACGGATGATTTTACCGGTGAATTGCGGGGTGAGCTCTCCACGGATCTTAAGGACATGAGCGTAGGCGGCGCCTACGCGACACCTGACTCCGGCGTGTTCAATACAGCTCTGGCTGTGAGTCACGGCAGTCTCGGTCAAGGCGCCCTGGGGCTCATCGGATACCAGCGGCAATGGCAAACCTTTAATGTCGGGACAAATGTCCAGTTGGCCAGCCCCCAGTTCACCGAATTGGGCTACAACGGCCTGCCAGCCCCCCGCAAACAGATCACGGCGAGTGTTGGCGCTTTTCTGGGCCGGGGAGGTTCAGCCTCTCTTGCCTATGTGGATCAGGACAGTCCGCTGTTCGGCCGTGCCCGCCTCCTGACTGCGAACTACAGTGTCAACGTGGGCCGCAATGGCTTTTTCACCGCCAATGCGTTTCATGCGCTGACCGGCGGCAGCAATAACGGCGTGATCTTGATGTTCACGCTGCCCTTCGGGGAGCGCAGCAACGTAAGTGTCGGCACCACGCGTCAGAACAACGTGGATCAAGCCTTCGCCCAGGTGCAGGAAAATCTGCCTCCCGGTACCGGCAGTGGTTATCGCATCAGCACTCAAGTAGGTCCTGATCCCATCAATCAGGCGGAATACGATTACCAGAATAATGTCGGAACATATCGCATGGGCGCGCTCAATACCGGCGGCCAGACCAGTTACCAGGGAGAAGCGGCGGGTGGCTTGGCGTTCATCGGTGATGAAGTATTCCCCACCCGCCAGATTCAGGGTGCGTTCGGTTTGGTGCAAGTGCCGGGAATCCCCAACGTGACGGTGTACGCCGACAACCAACCCATAGGCACCACCGACAAAAACGGCGACGCCCTCGTGCCCATTATGCGGCCCTATCAGAACAACCCCATCAGTCTTGGCGCCGGCAGTCTGCCTCTGAGCTCGCAGGTAAACAGCCTCCAGCAGAACGCGGTCCCCCGCTACAACAGCGGTGTAATCGTGAAATTTCCCATTACCTCCACCCGCGGCGCGACCTTGAGCATCAACCTGCAAGACGGTAAGCCGCTGCCGGCGGGCGCCATAGTCCGGATTGAAGGACAGCCGCAGATTTTCCCCGTGGGCCTTGATGGCGAGACATATATCACCGGACTTGCGGCGCATAACAAATTGCGCGCAAGCTGGGATCAGCAGAGTTGCGAATTGAATGTGAACATGCCGGAAACCAAGGATCCACTACCTGATTTGGGTACGTATATCTGTAAAGGAATAAAATTGTGATGCGTGGTCTTTGCATTCTAGTTTTAGTGAGTATTGCACTGCTCACGTCCTCCATAACTTATGCGGCGACGTGCACCGTAGCTACCAATAATTTTAATTTCGGCAATTACGATCCGATGAGTACAGCACCCACGATTGGTACTGGGACTAATCTCATTACCGTGAACTGCACCCGTGGTAAGGGCACCATGACTGTGGACCTCAGCACCGGTGGCAACGGTAGTTATTTCCCGCGCGTCATGAAAAGTGGCACGAATATCCTGACTTATAATCTTTACACCACGGCCAGCCTGGTCACCGTATGGGGGAACGGTACCGGTGGCACGGGTGATATCGTCCAGACATTCAAAAATAATAGCACCACAACGTTTAGTGTTTACGGACAGAGTACCGCTCAGCAAAATGTGATACCAGGCAGTTATAGCGACTCGATTACAGTAACGGTGAATTTTTAATCATGAAACAGCTTAATCGTCCCACAATCATGTTGCTGCTATGCGCAGGCATAGCCTTCCCCTTACCCAATATGCTATGGGCCGCAACTTGCACCGTCACGGCTCAACCGATTGCATACGGCAACTATAATCCGTTTTCAACCAGTCCGCTCAACCGCACGGGGCGTATTACCGTCATCTGCAATGGCAAAGGCACGCTTACGGCGGCACTCAGTTCCGGTCAGAGCGGTTCCTACAATCCCCGTTACATGACTAGCGGTACCACCAGCGACCAACTAAATTACAACTTGTACACCACGGCAGCACGGGTGATCATCTTTGGTGACGGCACCGGCGGTACCCAGACCGTCAGCAGAAACTTCAAAAACAATACTGTGCGTATCAGGATCTATGGCCAAATTCCGGCTCTGGAAAATATTGTTCCAGGAAGCTACACCGATAGTATTTTCGCCACCGTGACCTTTTAGCGATGCATAAACTACTGATCAGAGTCCGTGCTTTTCAGCTTGCGTGTGAGGGTATTGCGGCCAATACCGAGCAGTTTGGCCGCTTGCTGACGGTGGCCGCCGCTGTTTTCCAACCCGGCCTCAATTAAAACCTTTTCCATATCTCCAGCTGCCACGGAGAAAATACCGGTTTTGCCGTCCGCCAGTTGTTGCCGCGTCCAAGCGCGCAGCGCACTCCGCCAATCGCCAGGGTTGGCGTCGGCAAACGATTCTCCTTCATTCTCATTCAGCAATTCCGCCAAATCGCTGCGGTGTACGATGCGGCCGGTCGCCATTAATGTGAGCCGGCGACAGACATTTCGGAGTTCACGCACGTTCCCCGGCCAGCTGCGGTCCCGCAGTGCCGCCATAGCATCCGCCGTGAGCCGCTTGGCTTCCAGGTTAAGTTCCCGCGCCGCCGACTGCATGAAATGCTCCAGCAGCTGTGGAATGTCTTCACGGCGTTCCCGCAGCGCCGGCATATGGACTTGCACCACATTCAGGCGATAAAACAGATCCTCACGGAACTGGCCTGCTTGTACCTGCGTTTCCAGGCTCTGATGAGTGGCAGCGATGATGCGCACGCTGACCTTCACCGGCTCATGGCCGCCCACCCGGTAGAACTCGCCTTCCGCCAGCACCCGTAACAGCCGCGTTTGCAGGGCCGATGGCATATCGCCGATTTCATCCAGGAACAAGGTGCCGCCGTGGGCCTGTTCGAAGCGGCCAATCCGGCGCGCGTTTGCGCCGGTGAAGGCGCCGCGTTCGTGACCGAAGAGTTCCGATTCCAGCAATTCGGCGGGAATGGCGGCGGTGTTGAGCGCGATGAAAGGGCGTTGGCTCCGGGGACTGTGACGATGCAAAGCACGGGCAACTAGTTCCTTGCCGGTACCGGATTCGCCCGTAATCAGCACCGTCAGATTCGTGTTGGACAACCGGCCGATGGTACGAAATACCGCCTGCATCGCCGGGGCTTCTCCAATGAGGGTATCCACCGACTGCGCCTCAAACGAGCGGGCAATATCCGGCGATGAAGTAGTTTGCAAAGCCCGATAAACAAGTGCGGTAAGTTCATCCACATCGAAGGGTTTGGGAAGGTACTCGAAAGCCCCACCCTGATAAGCGGCCACCGCCGTTTGCAAATCGCTATGGGCGGTGACGACCACTACCGGCAATCGCGGATAGGAAGCGCGCAATTCGCGCAATAATTTAAGACCATCTTCGCCCGGCAGGTGAATATCGGTAATCAAGACATCCGGCGTGGTTTCTTGCAAAGCGTTCAGTACCTCTTCCGTGCTACTGAAATCCCGTGGTGCATGACCAGCTTCCCGTAATGCTTCGCCCATGACCCAGCGCAACGAGGGATCATCGTCCACCAACCAGACCTTATGCGCTTTCATGTTCATGGTTGCCCCCGATGGGAAGCAGAATGGAAAAGGCAGTGCGCCCCGGTACGCTCGCGCATTCGATGAGTCCGCCATGGCGGCTAACCAGTTCCTGAGCGATACTAAGGCCAAGACCGGCACCATTGGGTTTGCGACTTACCAGCGGACTGAACAGCTGCAGCGCTAATTCCGGCGGGATGCCGGGACCGTTATCCTCAATCTCCACGCAAGCTACCAGCCGATGACGGATGCCATGGAGGGTAAACTGCCGCAAAGCACGACTCCTGAAAACAATGATGCCGCGCTCACCCAATGCTTCACAGGCGTTTTTGGCGAGATTGAGCAGGGCTTGAATGATTTGGTTTCGATCCAGCTGCAGCATCGGCAGACTGGGATCGTAGTCGCGATTGATCTTGAATTTGCCGGGTGCAGCGGCTTGCAAAAGCTGTACCACATGTTCAAGTAATTCGTGGATGTTGGTCTCCACGCGCCTGAGTGCTTGGGGCGGTCCGAGCAGAGAATCCACCAGCGCCGTCAAACGATCCGCTTCACTTACGATGACCCGGGTGTACTCCAAAAGCCCCGGGTCATCCAACCGGCGTGCCAATAATTGAGCCGCCCCCCGTAGACCGCCCAGAGGATTCTTGATTTCATGAGCCAGCTTTAGAGCCAAGGAGCGATTGGCTGCGCTCTGGGCGCTGAGGGCTGCCTCGCGGCTGATACGCAAGTACCGGTCTTGAGGAACCAGTTCTACCAACAGTTTGACATCGCCTTGCTTGTCTACCATGGGACTGACGGTGCAGTCCGCGGTAACGGTGCGGCGTGCGTTGGCAGCGCCGACTACCAAGCCCAACTCTCGCCGGGTTACGGTTTCCCGGGTATCCAGCACCCGTTGCAGAATGGCTGTGAGATCGTCGGCTTCAGGCAGACTGCTGGTCAGGGCCGAGCCGATGCAACGCCTCCCATCCAGATCCAGAAGGGTTTCCGCGGCTGGGTTCAGATAACGCAGACGGAACGTCGCATCCAGCCAGAGTAGACCGGTGGTCTGATTTTCCAGCAATAAAGCGAAAAAATTTGAAAGCTCTAAGTCGAGCATTTGCACCA
Source organism: Gammaproteobacteria bacterium (assembly GCA_027317045.1). Taxonomy (GTDB): domain Bacteria; phylum Pseudomonadota; class Gammaproteobacteria; order Natronospirales; family REEB76; genus REEB76. The sequence continues at coordinate 3,690 of DAHVFI010000303.1, read as the reverse complement.
TTATAGTGCAAATGCTCTTTATCGGGGCGGTTTCGGACTTAAGATGGTCTTCTGGTGCACAAAAAAGGTGATGGGGCCGGCTGACAAGGTGGCACCATTGGCGCTGTTCAGGGTGACTGAAGCTGTGTGTTCACCCCGGGCAATGTTCTTGAAGGTAACACTGGTCTGTGTGGTTGGGCCGATACTCTGACCATCCAGCCGATAGGTAAGGGTGTCGCCGGAGTGCAATTCGGGAGACAGGCTTACTGCAACCTGGACCTCATGCACATACCAAAGATTCGCCTGGCTCGCCGGCGAAGCAATGGTGAATTCTTTATAGCCTGTCATGGGAGCTGCGCTAGATGCGCCGGGAGTGGGTGTTGGCGTATCAGTCATGGAGGGTGGCTGGTAAGTCTGGGTCTTGGGCAATTGTACTTTTTCGGCACCCGGGCGCGGGTAGTCCGTGTAATGCACATTGCCCTGAGCATCCACCCATTTGTAGACGGCGTCGGCCTTGGCCAAACCAGCACCAAGAACCAGGGCCAATAAGATCAGAAATACGGCTTTGTACATGAGGGCAGCCTAGCCAGTTTGCGGGGAGCGGACAAGTACCAGTCTTTAAAAAAAGTCGGGGGTTACCAGCTCATCACGGCATCGGGATGACCTCGAGTCATTACAATGAAAGCGCGGCTAGCTTTCTCACTGGCGCCTGCAAAAATGGACTGGACAGTCTAATCTCAGTATGTGGCCTGACCCGTGCAGACCCGCCAAGCTTAAGTCCCCGGTAACCCGGATACTTGGCCAACAGGTCCCAACGGCGCACCTCCCCGCTGCGCTGAACTGGCCCCGTCTCTCCCTTTCGTGACCGGCCGGGTGTCTCCCCAACGCCCGGAAGCCTGCCAGCGTACCGTTTCCCATCCCCCCGATACGCCGAGTTTTTATGCCTGCCGACCGCTCACGTCAACTCACCCAGTGCGGCGCGTAACTGCGGGAGTGGTTTTGGCGGCCTTGCCGGTGAATCGTAATTGCCCAGGGGTCTTTGCCACCAACTGACATCATGCCAAGCACCGAGCTTATAACCTGCAGCTCGACAAATTCCGATGGACTCAAACCCCAAGGCCTGGTGCAGGGCAATGCTGCCCTGATTTGGCAAGGCAATACCGGCGTAGGCTGTGTAATAACCTTGTTGCCGCAGAATCGCAAACAGCCGTTGATATAGTCCGCGTGCAATACCGGTTCGCCGGCTTTGCGCGTCCACATACACCGTTGTCTCAACGGTCCATTGATACGCAGCTCTTTGCCGGTACTGACTTGCGTAAGCATAGCCGAGCACCCGATCGCCGGAATAACTCACCAGCCAGGGAAATTGTTGCAACGTACCTGTGATGCGCTCTCCCATGCGCTCATCGGAAGGTGGTTCCAACTCAAACGATACGGCATTGTCAGTGACAAACGGCCCATAAATAGCATTTATGCCGGGCACGTCACCGGGTATCGCAAAACGAATCGGCATACACCACGATTGCTTCTGTTCAGCGTTACAAGCTGAAATACATGTCAAATTCCACCGGATGCGTGGTCATACGCAGACGCGTGACTTCTTGCATCTTGAGCCCGATGTAGGCATCAATCACATCGTCGGTGAACACACCGCCGGCTTTCAGAAAGCCGCGGTCCTTGTCCAAATATTCCAACGCCATATCCAGTGAATAGCAAACCTGGGGAATATTTTTTTCCTCCTCTGGCGGCAGATCATAAAGATCCTTGTCCATGGCTTCGCCCGGATGGATCTTGTTTTGGATGCCGTCCAAGCCGGCCATCATCATGGCGCTAAAGGCGAAATAGGGGTTGCCGCTGGCATCCGGGAAACGTACCTCAATACGGCGCTTTTTGGGACTGGATACGTAGGGAATGCGGATGGAGGCAGAACGGTTGCGGGCGGAGTAAGCCAGCATTACCGGTGCTTCGAAGTGCGGTACCAGGCGCTTGTAGCTGTTGGTGCTGGCGTTGGTAAAGGCATTCAGCGCGCGTGCATGCTTGATGATGCCGCCGATATAGTAGAGCGCCAGTTCCGACAACCCGCCATAGAGGTCGCCGCTGAACAGGTTTTTACCATCCTTGGCCAGCGACTGATGTACATGCATGCCACTGCCGTTGTCGCCCACCAGGGGTTTGGGCATGAAGGTGGCGGTTTTACCATAAGCGTGAGCCACGTTCATGACCGCATACTTGAGGATCTGCACTTCGTCGGCCTTCTTGACGAGCGTGCCGAAGGCCACACCGATTTCGCACTGACCTGCGGTTGCCACCTCATGATGGTGCACTTCGGTTTTCAAGCCCATGTCTTCCAGCGCCATGCACATGGCGGAGCGGATGTCCTGCAAGGCATCCACTGGCGGCACCGGGAAATAGCCGCCCTTGATGCCGGGACGGTGGCCGATATTGCCACCCTCGTAAACGCGCTCGGAATTCCAGCCGGCTTCCTTGGAATCAATCTTGTAGAAGGAGCCGCTGATATCGGCGCCCCAGCGGATGTCGTCAAAGATGAAAAATTCGTTCTCCGGTCCGAAGTAAGCGGTATCGGCGATGCCGGTGGATTTCAGATAGGCCTCGGCACGTTTGGCGAGGGAGCGTGGATCACGCCCATAGCCCTGCATGGTGGCCGGTTCGATAACGTCGCAACGCAGATTGACGGTAGGCTCCTCGAAGAACGGGTCGATAATCGCGCTGCCGGGATCGGGCATCAAGATCATGTCGGACTCATTGATTCCCTTCCAGCCGGCAATGGAAGAGCCGTCAAACATTTTGCCATCCTCAAACAGTTCTTCGTCCACGGTATGCGCCGGCACACTTACGTGCTGCTCCTTGCCGCGGCTGTCAGTGAAGCGAAAGTCCACAAATTTCGCGTTTTCTTTGACAATCAGATCCAAGACATCTTTGGAGGGCATGGGAAACTCCGGAGGTGAGAATTGCGGAAATTACCTTTAAAGAGCAGCAATCCGCGTGCCAAACGAAACCCCCTGTCAATCAGGCATTTCTTCAAAGCCGAATCCTCTTAGTTGACCTGAACCGCACCACAATGGTGCAAAACTGATCCTGAGGCAGCCAGTTCCCGGATTTGTGTCAGTGACTTATTGAAGAAGCTATACTTGGCGGCCTTCAAGCCGGGCGGGACGCCGACCGTACAAGATAATGAGCGCCAGAACCCCCGCGACCTTCCAGAATCTTATCCTCGCCTTGCAGCAATACTGGCTCCGTCAGGGTTGCGTACTGCTGCAGCCCCTGGATATGCCCGTGGGCGCGGGCACCTTCCACCCCGCCACTTTCCTGCGAGCCATCGGCCCGGAGCCCTGGAGGGCCGCCTACGTGCAGCCCTGCCGCCGGCCCACTGACGGCCGTTATGGCGAAAACCCCAACCGGTTGCAGCACTACTATCAGTTCCAGGTAATACTCAAACCCTCCCCGGATAATATTCAGGAACTGTATCTGGGGTCTCTAAAGACCCTGGGCCTGGACCCGCTGATCAACGACATCCGTTTTGTGGAAGACAACTGGGAATCGCCGACATTGGGCGCCTGGGGGCTTGGCTGGGAAGTATGGCTGAACGGTATGGAAGTGAGCCAGTTCACCTATTTCCAGCAGGTCGGCGGACTCGAATGCCGTCCGGTGTCCGGCGAAATCACCTATGGCCTCGAACGCATCGCCATGCAC
>DAHVFI010000300.1 GCA_027317045.1 Gammaproteobacteria bacterium | reverse complement strand
CTTACGGCAAACCCCATCCGTATCCGCAGGCGCTGGGCAGCTTCGTGTACGGTCTGCCGGAATGGCAGAAAGAAAAGATCAAAGGCGCCAAACGTATCGCCAGCCCCGGCTGTTTCGCCACGGCTATACAGCTCGCCTTGCTGCCGTTGGCCGGATTGAAGGACCTCGGGTTTATCGCGGTCAGTGCCGCGACCGGTTCGTCCGGTGCCGGCGCCACGCCCTCGGAGACGACCCACCATCCCACCCGCGCCAACGATTTCCGCGCCTATAAAGTTTTATCCCACCAGCACGAGGCGGAGATCACGCGCATGCTGGACGCAGAAAGTACCCGCGGTTACAGCCTCGCTTTTGTGCCGCACTCCGCGCCGCTGGTACGCGGCATCTTTGCGACTGTGCAACTGCACCCACCGGTTGCACTTGGATTAAACGCGAAGACGCTCAGGAAAAGGTACGAAGATTTCTATCGTGACGCGCCATTTGTGCGGCTGGTAGAAGATACGCCGCGCGTCGCGGCCGTCGTGGGCAGTAACTTCTGTGACATCGCCGTGCAGGAGAAAAACGGAAACGTGGTGGTGATGACTGCGCTGGATAATCTAATGAAGGGTATGGCGGGACAGGCCATTCAGAATATGAATACTGCAAAATATATGCAAGAAAATAGTGGATTGCTGACTGTCGGGTGTTATCCATGGTGAGTGGGATTACTTAGGCGCTTTGCATTCAATATCCACCACTTCTTATCAATGCATGAAAACAAGATTGTCTTATTAAAGACGGAGTCGTATATGTAAGATATCACCGTATTCGGCACCGCAAAAGAACTTGATAAGTATATTTGATCTATAACAAGTAACAACCATATTTCATTCGTGCGTTTTCTATAATGACAAATTTTCATATTTTTCTTTGAGATTGCAGTTTGAATTGTAGATTCATCTAAATTTGAAAGCCAACCAGATTGGGATACCGACCAGGAACAACTAGAGTGTGATGTTGTTTTAATGACCTTAATTAACGAGAATTCTGTCGGCATGTCTATTTCATCGGCTGATACGATGCGCAAAGGCTCATTTCCAGAAGCTATTTTCTCAACAATATTTACAAGTTTTCTTGCTGAAGTATCAGAATTTGTGAGTTTTCTTTCAGAAAATAGCACCCCAACATCTAATGGGATATCGTATTTATGAATATAAATATCTTTAGCTAACTGCACGATAAGTTCTCTGAACGCTTCTATTTCTCTAGGTGCAAAATTATTGTTTTGATTGCTTTTGAATAGCTGAGTTATTTCCACACCAATAGATGAATTATTGTTTGAAATTACAAAGTCCGGGTGAATCGTTTTTGTTATTTCTCCTATAGGAGCATCTGGAAAGACCTCCAGGAAACGATCAAGTTGAAAGCGCTCTGTAGTGATTCCTTTTGTTGTCGAGTTACGCATAAAAGCTGGTTAGCGTGAATATCCAGGACGGATTTCAACTGATAAGAGCTTCCGGGTGCCGCGTGGCAACCCGCAGAAGCGCATAAGCAGGTCCAGTCGGTTTGCGGCGGCCTTGTTCCCAGTCCTGCAAGGTCCGCAGGCTGACACCCAGCAGGGCGGCAAAGGCGGACTGCGACAGATCCAGGCGTTCACGGATGACGCGCACATCGTCGGGCACCTTTACGATACTTTTTTTACCCTTACCGGCCTTGATGGCGCGGATGCCATCGAGGATTTCTTGTCCGATGTCGCGTTTACGTGTCATGACTCAATCTCCTGTTTCAATATTCTCAGCATGTCGCGTGGAATGTCTGCAACCTCATTCTTGGCATAAAGAGTGAGCAACCAGATTTCGCCTGTCTTGCTTTTCCAGTAATAAATCACCCGTAGTCCGCCGCGCTTGCCCTTGCCTGGTATTGCCCACCGTAGCTTTCTTAACCCGCTGCTACCTGGAATGATGGCGCCCATTTCTGGGTGTAGTGTCAGCGCCCATTGCAGCGCAGCATATTCATCGTCGCTCAGGTAGTCATATACAAGTCTAGAAAATAATGGCGTTTCGACGATGACCATGTGACATCCTTGTCATTGCTATAAGGCACTATACGGCAATGCCGTATATTGGTCAAGTAATCTAAATCCGGGCGAGAAGTGCGTCCATCCATCGCGTCGGCAGCACGCAGCGCAGGAAAGCAAGTACATGGGCCGGGACCGTGACGTAATAGCGAGCTTTCGGATGCGGGCTTTCCAGTGCGCGAGCAATTTTCATGGCCACGGTCTCGGGCGGTACCGTAAACGGCGTATTGTCTTTCTCATCTCCGGTCTGGGCTTTGAGATGCGCGTAACTCTCCCGGTGGGGACTCGAAGCCGTATCCACGTATTCATCGAAGTTAGCGAGGGCGTTATCCCGGAAGCGGCTTTGCACCGGGCCGGGGCAGATGAGGCATACGCTTATATTAGTGCCGCGCAATTCCAGGCGCAGGGTGTCGGTGATGCCTTCCAGGGCAAACTTGCTGGCGTTGTAAGCGCCGCGCCAGCGCATGGCCACGCGGCCGAGGATGGAGCTGATCATCACGATACGCCCATGTCCTTGCCGGCGCATGATGGGCAACACGCTGTTGGTAAGTTCGAGGGTGCCGAAGAAATTGGCGTCGAACTGGCGTTGCAGATTTTCGCGGGACAAAGCCTCCACCGCGCCGGGAATGGCAAGACCGGCGGTGTTCACC
>DAHVFI010000295.1 GCA_027317045.1 Gammaproteobacteria bacterium | reverse complement strand
CGTAGTGATGATCTCGCGGTAATAGTCTTCCGAGGTATCGATGTTGTGGTTGTAGTAGTCGAGTCCGGCGTCCGCCAACCGCTGCGCCTGTGCCGCCGTCAACATGCCGAGGGTGGCGCAGGTTTCCATGCCCAGTCCACGCACCGCCCGAATCATACTGATGATGTTATCGAGGTCCTTATCCTTGGGTCCGCGATAGGCCGCCCCCATGCAAAAGCGCGTGGCACCGTTATCCCGGGCGAGCTTCGCCTGAGCCAGCACATCCTCCACATGCAGGAGGGCCTCGGCTTTGAGGCCGGTGTGATAACGCGCGCTCTGGGGACAGTATTTGCAATCCTCTGGACAGGCGCCGGTCTTGATGGACAACAGCGTGGAAATCTGCACGGCATTGGGGTCGAAATAACGGCGATGCAGGCGCTGGGCCTGGTACAGCAGATCGTTAAACGGCAGGGCAAAGAGTGCCTGTATCTCCGCCAGAGTCCAGTCATGGCGGACAGCGGAATCGGCGGCAGCGGTCACTGAATGCATGGTGGTGCCCAAATAAGCATGGCATGATGCCTCAATCGCTGCAGGCATCAGGATGGTGGGAGTGTAGCGAGATACGGTTAGCTGTCAACCTGGAGAACAAAGGATGGTTTACGGTTGGCTGAAATGGGCGCAGAGCCTGGTGTACACGCCCTATTGCCTCCTCTGTGGTCGACGCAGCCGCTCGCATAGGGAATTGTGCGGGGCTTGCACCCGGAATCTGACCTGGAACCGATATTTCTGCGGGGTTTGTGCCGCGCCCTTGCCACCTGAAAGCGGAACACGGTGCTGCGGTCAGTGTTTGAAATCCCCACCTCCCTGGGATCTCGCCCTAAGCCCCTTGCTGTACGCCTGGCCCCTGGACCAATTACTGCAGCGCTTCAAATTCAGCGGCGATCTGGCCACCGGCCGGTTGCTGGGCGAACTGCTGGCAGACTACCTGGCCGCCGGCCAAATCATGAAACCGGATCTGCTCCTACCCGTACCCCTGCACAACGCACGCCTGCGAAAACGCGGTTTCAATCAGGCGCTGGAGCTAGCGAGGCCCGTTGCCCGGCGGTTGCGGCTCCCCATCGCCGAAAACCTGTGTGTGCGCAGCAAGCATACCGCCGTGCAATCCGAACTCGACGCCGTTGAACGCCGCCGCAATCTGCATGCGGCTTTCGAAGTCACTCGCTCTCTGGCAGGAGTACATATCGCCATCCTGGACGACGTCCTGACCACCGGCGCCACCGCCTCCGCCCTGACCCTGGCACTCAGACAGGCGGGAGCCGCCAGCGTGCAGGTGTGGTGCCTGGCGCGTGCCGCCCGACTACCCTGATTTTCCATCGCGAACGCTGGCTGCACGCTGATTGTCAAAGCCGTGGGCGTCGTACCATACTGCTGCGTTTCCACGAGCCGCCAAGTTCGTAACTACAGAGTGTTGGTACTGTCTAGCCCGGCTTGCCGGTCATGGAGTACTAGAGGAAAGTCGCAGTGGAGCCGCAAAAACAAATAAAAGTGAACACCGTGGACCTCGAGCCGGGCATGTATATCGTGCGCCTCGACCGCCCCTGGACCGAAACCCCGTTCCTTTTCCAGGGTTTCTTTATCCACAATCAGGATGATATCGAAGAACTGCAACATCACTGCCGATACGTGTACATCGACCTCGAGCAGAGTCGTAAGGAAATCACGCACACCAAAACCGGCATCAACCGCGAAAACCGCACTATTACCCAGATCACCAGCCTGCACTATGCCAAACCCCATGTCGCGGCAAGCAATCGCAATCGTACCGTGTATGTCAATTCCCAGCCGGTGGAAAAGGAATTGCCCATCGCCAAGACGGTTTATGCCGAGGCAAACCGCGCCGTAGAAGATCTCATAACCAAACTCCAGACAGACGGCAGGCTGGACGTACAGATCGTAAAAGAGACCGTCGAGCCCATGGTGGGTAGTGTGCTGCGTAATCCGGATGCCATGATCTGGCTATCGCGCATGAAAAGATATGACTCCTACATGTATCACCACTCGGTAGGCACCTCTATCTGGGGCATCACCTTCGGACGCCACCTCGGTCTCGACAAGTCGGCGCTCTATGAAATCGGCCTGGGCTGCATGCTGTTCGATGTGGGCAAGACCAAGCTGCCGCATGCACTGCTGACCAAAGCGGGCCAGCTCACGGAAACTGAATGGCACGTGATGCGTAATCATGTGGATTACAGCGTCACTCTTCTGGAGGGTGCTGGCGGAATCACCGAGCGCATTATCTCCATGGTACGCAGCCACCATGAACGCCACGACGGCAGCGGTTATCCGGACAAGCTCAGGGAAAACCAGATACCTACTTTCGCCAAGATCGCCGGCATAGCGGACTGTTACGACGCCATCACCAGCCCGCGTCCGTATAGCAAATTGCGCTCACCTTACGAGGCGGTACGGGAAATCTACAGTTGGCGCGGCACTCTATTTCAAGCTGAAGTGGTGGAGCAATTCATGCAGGTGGTGGGCGTATTCCCCACCGGTTCGCTGGTGGAGCTGAATACCGGGGCCGTGGCTGTAGTCATCGCCCAGAACGAGGCACGCCGGCTCAAACCACGTGTCATGCTCATCCTCGATGAAAAAAAGAAGCGTCTTTCACAGTTCAACACCGTGGACCTGCTGTTCGACACGCATTTGAAAGGCGCCGAGAATCTGTGGATCGAAAAATGCCTGGAATCGGGCGCCTATGGTATTGACCCTCAGGAACTGTATATCTGAAACCTTTGCACGGCCACTTTTGAATGTCAGACAAAATCCTTTCACTGCGTTCCAACCAGCCGTCGCTGATGCGCTATCTGGACAGCTATATCCGGCGCGCACACACAAGCAGCAAACAGTTGGCATTGCTGGTGGTGCAGGTCAAGCGCGGTCAGGAATTCGGCGCGTTGTTCGGTTATCGCAGCATTGAACAACTAATGGAACAGATGGCGGCACGCCTGTCTGATGTTTGCCGGAAGGACGACCGCGTTATGCGCATCGGTGATCACGAGTACGCTTTGATACTGCCGGACGTGATGAACGAAGGTCATGCCATTCTGGCCGCCAACAAGATACTGCGCGCCCTATCCATACCCTTTGAAGTGGACAATCACATGGTATCGATGGGCGCCAGTATGGGTATTGCACTGTTTCCCGACCATGCCGGACAGTCCGATACGTTACTGCAACACGCTGAACTCGCGCTATCGGATGCAATCCGCAGCAGTGCTCCGTATTTGATGTACAGGGACAGCACGCCGGAAAAACTCGCCGGCGCCTGGGATCTGGAAAGCGAGCTGGATACGGCCCTGGATAACGGCGAACTGGAAATTTTTTATCAACCGAAGATCAATCTGCGCGGCGGGCTGCTAGCCGGTGCGGAAGCGCTGCTGCGCTGGCGCAGCCCCAGCCGCGGCATTGTGCCGCCGAATATATTCATCCCCATCGCCACCCGTACCGGCCAGATCAAGGAACTGACCTGGTCGGCCATTAACATGGCGCTGCAGCACGCCGCTGCCTGGCCCACGCGCTTCGGGCCGCTGACACTTGCCATCAATATCGCACCCTCGCTGCTGGTGGACGAAACACTGGTACGGCGGGTGGCGGATGCCATGGGACTATGGAGCGCCAAACCCAATCGGCTGATCCTGGAAATCACCGAATCGGCGATGATGGACAACCCCGACATAAGTTTTGAAACCATCCGCGAGCTCAAGAATCGCGGCGTGATGGTGTCCATAGATGATTTTCGCACCGGTTATTCATCGCTCGCGAACTTCAAGTACAGCCCCGCGTCGGAACTCAAGATCGACAAGAGTTTTGTGATGAACATGCTCGCCAGCAAAGCCGACGCCAATATCGTACGTGCCATCATAGGCCTGGCGCAGGCCTTCGACTTGCAGGTGGCGGCGGAAGGCGCCGAGAGCATGGAGATTCTGCGTACCCTGGCGGCATTGCAGTGCAATTATGCCCAGGGTTATTACATCAGCCAGCCGATACCCGCCAACGCTTTCGCACAATTCATCAACGAATACGTGCCGCCGGTGTTCTGAAACGGCTCATACCCGTGTCGTAAAAGTGTAATGCAGCAGGATGCCGGCGAACACCGCCGCACCGAACCAGTTGTTGTTCATGAATGCCTCAAAACAGCGTTGCGGATTGCGCCGGCGAATGAGGATTTGTTCATAGGCGGCGAACAGCAGCGCAAACAGCAGTCCCAGATAATATGCCGCACCCATGCCGGTTTGATGCCCCACCAGCAGCAGATCAGCCAGCAGCAACAGCTGCAGGATGCCGATAATGAGACGATCCAAATCACCGAATAATATCGCGGTGGATTTAACTCCGATCCTGAGGTCGTCGGGCCGGTCCACCATAGCGTACATGGTGTCGTAAACCGTGGCCCAGATGACGTTGGCGATGAAGATAAGCCAGGCCACCGTCGGCACGCTGCCGATAACCGCGGCATACGCCATGGGGATTCCCCAGCCGAATGCCAGCCCCAGATACGGTTGCGGCAGATACGTGTAGCGCTTCATGAACGGATAGGAAATCACCAGCACGGCGCCGATGACCGCCAGTTCCTGTGTCAGCCGATTGAGCGATAACACCAATCCAAGCGCCATGAGGCACAGTATTACAAACAGAATCAGGGCTTCCCATATGCTCACTTCGCGGGTGGCAAGCGGTCTTGTGCGGGTGCGCTGCACATATGGATCGAAATTGCGGTCCGCAAAGTCATTGATGATGCAGCCGGCGGAACGCATCACGAACACGCCGATTACGAAGATAGCGAAAAGCTTCGGCGTCGGATGGCCACTAGCAGCCAACCACAGTGCCCACAGCGTGGGCCACAGCAGCAGAAAACTGCCGATGGGCCGGTGCAGCCGCATAAGCCGCAGATAAGCCCAGGCACGACGGCCGACAGCCGGCAACCAGCGCCGCAGCGCACGACTGTAGCGCAGCTTCCGCCACACGGGCCGCAAGCGCGGGTCCATCAGGCGTGCATCCCGGGCAAAAAACACTCATAGATGAGCAGGCGGCTGCTGTCCACCCTCAGCACTGAACGCCGCGCCCATAGCATCGGCGGAGTAATCCCCAGTCCGTTCACCGCTGCCTGGTAGAGCTCATGCCCTGGATACAGCTGCGCCACCTCGATCAGGTTGCGTTGTGTATCCGCAACGGCGAACACCCGTTCACCCAGCGGTTGCGTGCCCAGCTTCTCCAGCCAATGTCCGCTCTCCGTCGGCACCAGTGTGCGGGCATACACCCAGGGTGCGTCGGCGCACAAATACACCTGACGTTTACGCGCCGTTGCCCCCGCGAGGGCATGCAGCAGACGCGCGTCCTCTGCGGCCAGCGGCACCTGGCCCTCGTGCAACACGCGCACCTGAAAGACATCGCCCGCAAGTGCGCGCAGCTTCTGCGTGAGCGAACCCGTATCTGCCAGCCACGACCAGAGGGCGGCGGGTCGTTGTTCCGCCGGCCATGCTTCCAATGGATACCAGAGATCAATGTTGTCCCCGGGTTCTCGGGTCCGCGCCATGGTTATTTCCAGTGAGAGGTGGACCATTGTAGTCAGACCTGACCATAACGGCTGTTCTCGCCCAGCCAGCGGCGCACGATCAAAGGCACCTGCTCAGGATAATGCTCAAGCAACAAGCTCGCGGCCCGCTGCACTTGCGGAATCAAGGCTGCATCCCGGTTGAGGTCCGCAATACGCAAGTTCAATTCGCCCGCCTGGCGGGTACCCAACATCTCACCGGGGCCGCGCAGTTCCAAATCGCGGCGCGCAATCTCGAAACCGTCATTGGTGGCGCGCATTACCTGCAGCCGCGTGCGCGCCGCTGCCGACAGCGGTGCATGGTAGAGCATCACGCAACTGGACTCTAGCGCACCGCGGCCTACGCGGCCGCGCAACTGATGCAGTTGCGCCAGCCCCAGACGTTCGGCGTTCTCGATAATCATGAGGCTGGCGTTGGGCACATCAACTCCCACCTCGATCACGGTGGTAGCCACCAGCAATTGCAGTTCGCCGGCTTTAAAGTGCGCCATTACCGCTTCCTTCTGTGCCGCGCGCAGGCGGCCATGTACCAAGCCGACGTGCAATTCCGGCAGCGCTACCGCCAGGCGCGTGGCCGTGTCTTCCGCCGCCTGGCATTGCAACACCTCTGATTCGTCGATCAGCGGGCATACCCAGTAGACCTGCCGCCCCGTGCGGCAAGCAGCACGCACCCGCGCTGCCACCTCGGCGCGGCGCGTATCGGCAACCGCCACGGTGATTACCGGCGTGCGTCCCGGTGGCAGCTCGTCGATGGCAGACACATCCAAGTCTGCGTAAGCGGTCATCGCCAGGGTGCGCGGAATGGGTGTGGCCGTCATGATGAGCTGGTGCGGGTGGCTGCCGTCCACTGCACCCTTCTCACGCAATGCCAATCGCTGATGCACACCGAAGCGATGCTGTTCGTCAATGATAACCAACGCCAGCTTGGCGAACTCCACATCCTCCTGGAACAATGCATGCGTGCCTATGATCAGCAGTGCGTGGCCGCTATGGATGTTTGCGAGCGTCTCCCGGCGTTGCGCCGCCGGCATGCGGCCTGTGAGCCATACCGGCTCGAAACCGTAGGGTGTAACCCAGGCTTTGAAATTATGAAAATGCTGTTCTGCCAGCAATTCCGTGGGCGCCATGAGTGCCACCTGATAGCCGGCCGCCATGCAATTCAAGGCCGCCAGCGCCGCCACCAATGTCTTGCCGCAACCCACATCACCTTGCACCAGCCGCATCATGGGATGGGGTTTTCCCAGATCGTGGGAGATCTCCGCCGCCACCCGCTGCTGGGCGCCGGTCAGTTGGAACGGCAAGGCCGCACGGAATTCTTTCTCCACGCTGCTGGCACCGGGAATCGTCCATGCACGGCTGCGGTCCGCGCGCTGACGCAATTCCCGCAGACTCAGGTGATGGGCCAGCAGTTCCTCGAAGGCCAGGCGTTGTTGCGCCGGATGCCGGCCATCCACAAGCGCCGCTACCGGTGCGTCCGCTGGTGGACGATGCACATAGCGCACTGCCGCGGTGAGCGCCGGCATACCGGTGTGATCCAGCAATTCCGGTGGCAGCAGTTCCGGCAGCAACCCAGCCGCGCTGTCTAACATCTGCAAAGCCTGGGTGGTAAGCGCCCGCAACTTCAGCTGCGCGATACCTTCGGTGGCGGGATATACGGGTGTGAGTGCGGTTTCATCGGGCGGCGACTGACCTTCCTGCAACACCCGATATTCCGGATGCACCATCTCCAGGGTGCTGGTACCGGACAGTACTTCGCCGTAGCAGCGCAAGCGCGCACCGCGTGACAAGGCATCCGCCTGTGCTTGGTTGAAATGGAAAAAACGCAGCGTCAGCGCGCCGCTGCCATCGCTGATGCGGCACAAGAGCATGCGCCGGCGACGGATGACGGTCTCGGTGAGTTCCACCCGGCCCTCCACCGCCGCCCGCATACCTGACCGCAACGCACCCACGTGGGTGATGTGGGTGCGATCCTCGTAACGCACTGGCAGGTGAAACAGCAGATCGGTAACGCTGCCGATGCCGAGACGCGACAGTTTCTCGGCCAAATGCGGCCCCACCCCGCGCAGATAGCGCACCGGTGTGTCGGCGCGCATCGCTGGTGCTGGGTTTGGCGGTCTCGGCCGCTTCACACCGCCATCACCGCATCCACCTCCACCTGTGCACCCCGCGGCAACGCCGCCACGCCGATGGTGGCGCGCGCCGGGTAGGGTTCGTGAAAGTATCCGGCCATGATCTCGTTGACTTTGGTGAAATGCGCGAGATCGGCCAGGTAAATCGTGAGCTTAACCACGTCGCCGAGTCCCTTGCCGGAAGCTTCCGCCACCGCTTTCAGATTCTCAAACACGCGCCGGGCCTCCGCCTCGATACCGCCCTTGACCAATTGGCCGCTCCCCGGATCCAGGCCGATCTGGCCCGACAAGTACACGGCATTGCCGGTGCGTATCGCCTGGGAATAGGGCCCGATGGCCTTGGGGGCCAGATCGGTATGGATGGATGTACGGCTCATGCAGATTCTCCGTGAAGTTGTTTTTCAGTGGGCGCCTACATAGTAGCCGCTTGGCTTGCAATCAACACGGCCGGATTCTTCTAAAAACCTGTAAATCCCTTATCAGTCATAGTCTTGGCGCCGGCTTGCATTCCGGTAGAGCTGTACTATATTTAGTACGAATAAAAACGTATGAATTCATTTTGAGGGTGTTCTGAGGGAGCCGAACACCCCTATCCCTTTGGGAGTTAATTCGTCATTCTGGAGCATGCTGCCATGAATAGTCGCGGTCACATTAAAACCCTGCCTTTGTTGTTGCTGGCCGTAGTTCTGTGCTTACCTGAGTTAGTCGCGGCCAACAGTTCTCCTCAAAAAAATACCCCAAATCAAGCCACGCAGAATGACAACGCGACCATGTACCTGGGCAAGGTCGAGGTACACGGGCAAGCGAATATTGTGAAGACGCTGCAAGCCATAAAGGTCGGGCTGGAGCAACCCTATTCCAACGATCCGAAGCTCGCAAATGTCGTAGTCTGCCGCCTTCAGAATCAGGCCAGCAGTCATATCAGGCAATGGCTGATTTGCGGTACCAACCACGTGTTGTCTCAACAGCGCGCAGCTTTGCATATCGCCATGGATGCTGCGGTAACTGCAGGAAGCTCAGTTGAAGGTGCTACCTGTATGACCTCGGCCTGTTACGCACAGGTATTCGCCGTGATGAATGAAACATTGAATTCTTTGCCGGGACATTATCTGCAAACAGGTGTAAATGGTTCGGCATTGCATGGTTTATTGCAAAAGATTCCCTATCCTGCCGCGTATGCAAAATCCACGGCGCTTCCGCCGGCAACAACCACTGCACCTGCTGCCACAACGCATTATTGAAGTGCCAGGGGGCGGGTCAACATACGGTGCTATCAACTTCAATTGCTTGACGGATGTGAATCTAATCCATCAACCCTGGGACATCACGCCACAGCATGCGAATGTTGAACCACAAACAGTTGATGGTATTGCGCGAACTGCTCAAGCAAATACCGGCATCCCGGCAGGAATGCTGCAATAATCGTGGACAAAACAGTAACTCGTTTCTAACAGAAAAGAACTAAGCGCGAATGCGCTGAATACGCATCACCTGCGGTAGGCTGCGCAGGCGCCGCAGGATGCGCGCCAGATGCTGACGGTCCTTGACGCCGAATACGAAGGTAATCACCGAGGTTAGTTCGTCGCGTTCCTGCTGGTTCACGTGCTCGATGTTGGAACCGGTCTCGGCGATGGCGGCGGCCACCGTCGCCAACACACCGCGCTGGTTGGCGACGTCGGCGCGGATTTCCACCGGAAAATCGCGATTGATGCGTTTCTCCCATTGCACCTCGATCCATTTATCCGGTTGATTGCGGTACTCGTTCAGATTGCCACAGTCGTCCCGATGGATGACGATACCCTTGCCGCTGGTGAGTACGCCGACGATGCCATCGCCGGGGATGGGATGGCAACAGCGCGCAAAACTGACCACCAGGCCCTCGGTGCCGCGAATGGCGAGCGGTGCACCGGGCTTCACTGGTTGGCTTTCAGCCGCGTGGGAGGGCAAGAGGCGGCGCGCCACCAGCGGGGCCAGATGCTGCCCCAAGCCGATGGACTCGAATAGATCATCCGGTACTTGCATTTTGAATTCCCGGAGGATGGCCTGGAGCTGGGCTTCGGGAATCCGGCTCAATTTCACGGACAGCGAGGTCAGCGCCCCCTCCAGCATGCGCCTGCCGAGTTCGACAGCGTCCTCGCGACGCAGGTTTTTGAGGAAATGCCGCACGTTGGCACGCGCCTTGGCGGTCACTACGAAATTTAACCAGGCGGGATTGGGCCGGCCATTGGGGGCGGTTATGATCTCGACTGTCTGGCCGTTTTCCAGCAGCGTGCGCAGCGGGACCAGCCGCCGGTTTACCTTGGCCGCCACACAAGCGTTGCCCACGTCAGTGTGCACTGCATAGGCAAAATCTACGGTAGTGGCCCCACGCGGCAGGCGATGGATGTCGCCTTGGGGCGTAAACACATACACTTCGTCGGGAAACAGGTCCACCCTGACGTTATCCAGAAACTCCTGGGAGCTGCCGGCGCTCTGCTGCATCTCCACCATATCTTTGAGCCATTCCCGCGCCCGCAGCGTCGGCGTTGAGCCCTCATCGCCGCTCTTGTACAGCCAGTGGGCGGCGATGCCGGAGCCCGCCACCTTGTCCATGTCAGCGGTGCGGATCTGCACTTCCAGCGGCACGCCCTGGGGCCCGATGAGGACTGTGTGCAATGACTGGTAACCGTTAGTCTTGGGAATGGCGATGTAATCCTTGAACTTTCCCGGCACCGGCTTGTAGAGGTTGTGCACGATGCCGAGCACGCGATAACAGGCATCGGTCTTGTCCACGATGATGCGGAATCCATACACATCCAGTACTTCGTTGAGAGACAGACTCTTGGAACGCATCTTGCGGTAGATGCTGTAGAGATGTTTCTCGCGACCTGCCACACTGCCGTCAACCTGTTCACGCTGCAACGCTCCGCTAAGGCTCTCGTTGATCTTTTTCACCATTTCCTTTTGGTGGCCGCGCGAACGTTTGAGGTGCTTGATCAGCACCTTGTAACGCAGCGGATGCAATGCCTCAAAACCCAGATCCTCCAGCTCCAGGCGCATCGCGTTCATACCCAGGCGATGGGCGATCGGTGCATAGATTTCCAGGGTCTCGCTGGCAATGCGGCGGCGTTTGGGTGGTGGCATGGCTCCCAGGGTGCGCATGTTGTGCAGACGGTCTGCGAGCTTCACCAGGATGACGCGGATGTCATCCACCATGGCCAGCACCATTTTGCGGAAATTCTCCGCCTGAGCCTGCTCACGGTTCTGGAACTTGATCTGAGTGAGTTTGGACACGCCGTCCACCAGCTGCGCGACTTCCTGGCCGAAGCGCGTGATCAGTTCTTCTTTTAAGGTGGGCGTGTCCTCGATGACATCGTGCAGCAGCGCCGCTTCGATGGTGTGGTGATCCATGTGCAGGTCGGCGAGGATAGCGGCGACCGCGACCGGGTGGGAAATATAGGGTTCACCGGATACGCGGCGCTGACCTTCGTGGGCCTGAGCCCCGAACTTATAAGCTTGGTAAACCTCATCTACCTGGGCTTGCGCCAGATAGCTGCGCAGCTTGATAAGCAGTATTTCGATGCCCGCCGTGCGCTTCCCCCGGACACGATCAAAGATGGAAGCGGGCTGACTCATGGGGGCGAGCGCGGTTTAGAGCGGATCCTCCGCGTCCATAATCACCACCGGCTGTTGTTCCACCGGTTCTTCGACTACCGGTGGCTCCACCTGGTCAAGGATGGCCGGCCCGATGTTGCCAGCGGCCACCTCACGTAGGGCCAACACAGTAGGCTTGTCGTTCTCCCAAGGCAGGGTGGGCTCCATACCGCGGGACAGCTGACGTGCCCTCTTGGTAGCCACCAATACCAATTGGAACAGGTTATCCACATTGTCGAGACAATCTTCCACAGTGACGCGCGCCATAGGTACTCCGGAATTTTAAGAAAAACTTAAAAAAATCATGGTCTTTCAGTTTACCTGAGGGACCTGTTTCACGCCAGAAGCGCAGCGACCAGCGGTCGTAAATCCCCGCGGCTGACGCGGCTAGCCTCGCCCCGACCGGTAATAATGTCGGCGAGTGCGGCCAGGGCGCGCGCAAAATCATCGTTGACGACCACGTAATCGAACTCCCGCCAATGGGAAATATCCGTTACGGCATCGCGAAACCGCCGCTCGATCTCGGTAGCCACGTGTTCGGGCCCCATCAGCCGTCGGCGTTCTTCTTCGGCGCGTTTTTGCAGGCGGCACCTGAGTTCGTCAAGCGAGGGCGGCAATATGAATACGCTCACGGCCTCGGGCATCGCGCGGCGCACCTGCTGTGCACCCTGCCAATCTATTTCAAGCAGCAGGTCATGACTTCGGCTCAGTTCCGCCTCCACACTGCGGCGTGCGGTACCGTACCAATGGTCAAACACACGCGCGTGTTCCAGGAACTCGCCGGCTGTCGCCATGCGGTCGAATTCCGGCTGGCTCACGAAATGATAATCGTGACCGTCGGATT